>PLQY01000020.1 GCA_003160265.1 Peptococcaceae bacterium
TGAACATCCAGCACCTGGAGAGCCTGAACGATGCTGTCGCCCAGATCACGGGCATCAAGGTGAGGGAGACGGTGCCCGACAAGATTTTGGAACAGGCCGAGATCCAACTGGTCGACGTGCCTCCGGAGGAACTGATCCAGCGCTTCAAGGACGGCAAGGTCTACGTGCCCGATAAGGCCGCCGAGGCCCTGCGCAAGTTCTTCCGTCCGGGCAACATCAATGCCCTGCGGGAGATGGCGCTACGCCATACGGCGAAGCGGGTCGATCACCAAATGGAGACGTACATGAGGGCGCATGCCATCGAGGGTCCCTGGTCTGCCGGGGAAAAGGTGATGGTCTGCATCAGCCCCAGCCCCTTCGCCGCCAGGCTAATCAGGCTTGGGCGCCGCATGGCCGCCAACACCCAGGCCGAGTGGTTTGCCGTTTACGTGGATACACCCCGCCACGTTTGGGCCGGTGAAGCCGAACACGTCCTGCTGGAAAAAAACATCCAACTGGCAGAGGAACTGGGGGCTGAGACCGTCGCCATCAACGGGAACAGTGTGGCCGATGAACTGCTGGGCTTTGCAAAAAAGCACAACATCACCCAGATCATCATCGGGAAACCCCTGAGGACGCTGCTCCGGGAATGGCTGCACGGATCCCTCGTCGATCAGATGATCAAGCACAGCGAGGATATCAGCGTCCACGTAATTTCCGGAAAATCGCAACCCGACAGCACCCCTCAAGCACAGACGGCAGGCAGAGAGTCGTTCCAGATCCTTCCTTATACTGCAATCGTGTGCATGATCGCCCTGCTCACCGTTCTGGCCATACCCTTTAGATCCTATCTGGGCCAGGTCAACATCGCCATGCTGTACCTGTTACCCGTATTGTTCAGCGCCGTTGTCTGGGGGCGGTACTTTTCAGTAGTGGCGGCGATCCTGGGGATCGTCTCCTTTGACTTCTTCTTTATTCATCCCACCTTTACTTTTACGATCTTCGATCTGCACTACCTGTTCAGCTTTGCCATCTTCCTGCTGGTAGCCCTGATGACCGGCACATTGTCAGCCCGCCTGCGTCAGCATATCGCCTACGCCAAACAGCGGGAAGCGAGGACGGGCGCCCTGTATGCCTTGAGCAGGGAGATCGCCGCCACCAACGAACTGGAGAAGGTTCTGGAGCAGGTGGCGAGAAAGGTCTATGAAAGCGTCGAGAGCCAGGCGGTGATCCTGCTGCCCAACGAAGAGAATAAGCTGGCGGTGAGGGCAAAATCCGATGGGCAACAGGATATACTGGCGGATGACAATGAAAGGGCGGTCGCCATCTGGGTATACGAGCACGGCCAGACTGCGGGCCGGGGAACGGACACCCTGGCCGGCGCCGACTGTACGTACGTGCCCATGCGCACGGAGCAGGGTGTCCTCGGGGTGTTGGGGATCAGGCCCCAGGACTCGAGGCACCTGTCGCCGGAGCAGCGCAGATTGTTGGAGGCTTTCGCCAGCCTGGCGGCGGTGGCCGTCAACCGCATCCAACTGGTGGAGCAGGCCAAGGAGACACACCTGCTGGCAGAGTCGGAACGTCTGCACACAGCCCTGTTCAATTCCATCTCCCACGAACTGCGCACCCCCCTGACCTCGATCATCGGAGCAGTGACCGGTCTGCTGGATGAGGACGATCTCTATGATCCCGTCTCCCGCCGCGACCTGCTGCAGACTATCAAGCAGGGCGCCATGCGCATGAACCGCCTGGTCAACAATCTGTTGGACATGACCCGGGTGGAAAGCGGCTATCTCCAGTTAAGCAAAGAGTGGTGCGATGTTCAGGACATGATCGGCGTGGCCGCCAGCCGGGTCGAAGCCCTGCGCACCCGGTCCCTGAAGATCGAGACGGCGCCGGATCTGCCCCTGGTGCCGGCCGATTTTGTGCTGATCGAGCAGGTTCTGGTCAACGTGCTGGACAACGCGGCCAAGTACTCCGGTCCGGATTCTGAAATCTCCGTCAAGACATCGCATAGCCTGGAAGAGGTGGCCATTTCCGTGGCTGACCACGGCCCGGGCGTTCCTGAGGAGGACCGGGAACTGGTTTTCGACAAGTTCTACCGGCTGCGAGCCTCCCGCCAGATCGGCGGTACCGGCCTTGGCCTGACAATCTGTAAGGCGATCGTGGAGGCGCACGGCGGGCGGATCTGGGTCAGCGGCAATCCTGGCGGGGGCGCCCTGGTCACCTTTACTCTACCACTACTTGCTGCCGCTCCGGAAAAGATCCCCGAGCCGGAGCCCGCAGCCAGTGCAGGTGATGGCAATGGAGAATAAGAGCGCCCGCATCATGATCATCGACGACGAACCGCAGATGCGGCGGCTCTTACAAGTTGCCCTGACCGCCCACGGCTACGAAATAAGAGAGGCGGAAACCGGTCGGGAGGGGATCGATCAGACAGCCGTCTTTCACCCCGACCTGATAGTCTTGGACTTGAGTTTGCCCGACCTGGACGGCATCGAAGTAATCAAGAAGCTTCGGGAGTGGACACAGACGCCCGTGATTATTCTGTCGGTGCGGGAGCAGGAAGGCGACAAGATCGCTGCCCTGGATGCCGGGGCTGACGATTATGTAACCAAGCCCTTCAGCATGGGAGAACTGCTGGCGCGCATCAGGACCGCCCTGCGTCATGCTGCGGGGACGGGGGATGAACCGGTGCTGACCTTCGGCGGTCTGGTGATCGACTTGACCCGCCGGTATGTGGCGATGGATGGCAGGGAGGTCAAGTTGACTCCCACCGAATACGAGTTGCTGCGGGTCCTGACAGTCAACGCCGGAAAGGTGCTCACCCACCGGCAGTTGATGCGTATGGTCTGGGGGCCTTCTTACGAGCAGGAGACCAACTACCTGCGGGTCTATATCAGGCAACTGCGGCAAAAGATCGAGCCGGATCCCGCCCGCCCGCGGAACATCATCACCGAATCGGGCGTGGGCTACCGCCTGATCTGAGAGGGCAGCCGCATAACTAGGACGCTTCTGGGTATCCTACTACCCAAAGGGAGGTTGTCCAATGGCGACACTAGATAGAATAGCGCTGGTTCTAATCATTATCGGGGCCCTCAACTGGTTGTTGGTCGGCCTGATGAGGTACGACCTTGTGGCTGCCCTGTTTGGCGGAGTTGACTCTGCAGTCAGCAGGGTGATCTACACCCTGGTGGGGATCGCCGGCGTCTGGGCGATCACTCTGCTCTTCAAACAGCGGGTCGAAAACCGTTAACCGACCCGGCAGCGCTTTTTTCATGCTGCCCGGAGCCTAACCCGGCAACGCCGGGCCTTTTTTTTCGCAAGGCCTTGGCGACCGGCGCTGCGCAACGCTGACGCCACTGCCTTCGGGGTCATGCCCAGGGCCTTGGCCAGGGACTTCACGAGCTTGCGACGCCCCATCTGATGTCTCAGAAATACCTGATAATACCATTCTTTTCGGCAATATGCGCTATCCTAAATGCTCTTCGGGCGCGATCGCAGTGATCGCGGCACATGCTCTCTCTGAAAACCTGATCCTGGTCTCAAACAACACCGGAGAATTTGGCCGCATCCCTGGCTTGGTACTGCAAAACTGGAGTCCCTAGAGGTGGCGGGTCAGAAATTTCCGCTTGTCCTGCATATAAAAAAATAGCAAATGGAAAACATATTCTTAAAGAACCTGATAAAATCAGGTTTTTTAATTTTAATCTGGAGCTGGATGTCGATGAAAGCGATCATCATGGCCGGCGGTGAGGGCTCCCGCCTGCGCCCTCTCACCTGCGCACGTCCCAAGCCGATGGTTCCCATCGTGAACCGCCCCTGCATGGAGCACATCGTCAACCTGCTACGCGATCACGGCATCCGGGAGATAGGGGTTACCCTGCAGTATCTGCCCGAAGAGATCCAGAACTATTTTGGCGATGGGAGGGATTTTGGGGTCAATCTCCGCTACTACATCGAGGACACTCCTCTGGGCACGGCGGGAAGCGTCAAGAATGCCGCCTCCTTGTTAGACGAGACCTTTATCGTGATCAGCGGCGATGCCGTTACGGATTGCAGTTTGGAAGAGGCTGTCGCCTTTCACAAAGAAAAGGGCGCCCTGGTAACCATCGTCTTAACCGAGGTTACCTGTCCCCTGGAATATGGCGTGGTAATAACAACTAAAGAGGGGAAAATAACTCGTTTCCTGGAGAAACCAGGCTGGGGAGAGGTGTTCAGCGATCAGGTGAACACCGGGATCT
This sequence comes from Peptococcaceae bacterium, assembly GCA_003160265.1. GTDB lineage: Bacteria > Bacillota > DSM-12270 > Thermacetogeniales > Thermacetogeniaceae > Palsa-1188. The sequence goes on from PLQY01000020.1 coordinate 4,224, forward strand.
ATATCCTGGAGCCGGAGGTTTTGGATTACGTCGAGGCCAATCAACCGGTGGACTTTTCCAAGGATGTCTTTCCCAGGCTGTTAGCAAGGGGCAAGGATATGTATGCTGTTGTTACTAAAGGTAAATATTGGTGCGATATCGGTACCATCGAGCAGTACGTTCAAGCCCATTTCGACATTCTGGAGGGAAGCGCCCAACTGGCCCTGCCGGGAACTGAGAGCCAGCCCGGTGTCTGGCTGGGCGACCGGGTGGTTGTCGATCAGACTGCCCGGCTGATGCCCCCCGTAGTGATCGGGGATGGGTGCACTATCGGGCCCCAGGTCGAGATAGGGCCCGGAGCGGTACTAGGCCGGGATGTCCGGGTGGGCAGGGGCGCCTCCGTCAAGCGCAGCGTGATCTGGGACGGGGCGCTGATCGATGAGGCCGCAGAACTGAGGGGGACGGTGGTCGGGTGGCGCGGCCGGGTCAAGGCAGCCACCTCCTGTTTCGAGGGCTCGGTAGTCGGCGACCGGTCGGTGGTAGGGGAGAGGTGTGTGATCAAACCGGGGGTCAAGATCTGGCCGGAGAAATGGGTGGAGAAAGGCACCCGGCTTAGCGCCAGCCTGGTCTGGGGCCAATCCGCCCGGCCGCACTTCTTTGGGTCCAGGGGCATCACCGGGGACCTGATCACCGAGATCAACCCGGAGATCGCCGCCCGGCTGGGAGCTGCGGTAGGTTCGGTAAAAAGTGGCCGCCTTTCCATCTGTACCGATGGGCGTCCCGCCCCGCAGATGATCAGGCAGGCGCTGCTGTCGGGCTTGCTGGCAACCGGAGTTAAGGTGGTCGACTTCGGAAACTTGACGCTCCCGGCCCACCGCTATGGAATCCGGGCGCTCCGCCTGGGAGGGGGAGTCCACGTCTGCCACCGGGGCTTGGAAAAGATCAGCCTGCGTTTCTTCAACGACCAGGGGATTGATTTTTCGCGCAGCGAGCAGCGCACGGTGGAGGGGATGCTCAACCGGGAGGAGTACCGGTACGTTCCCTGCCAGCAGATTGCAGCCTCTGAATATTATCCCGATATCAACAGGGCCTACCTGAACTATCTGCTCGGGTTTTTGGACAGCAATACCACCAAGCGAGCCCGGCTCAAAGTTGCCGTCAATTACGATCCGGAGCGCCTGGGCTACCTGCTGCCCCCCCTGTTTGACACCCTTGGCTGTGAAGTAGCCACCTTTGCGATCGACTGGCGCCAGGCGCAGACCTCCAGCGAGATGCTGACCTCCGCCGAACAATTCGGTGCCCTGGTGAGGGAAAAGGGCGCCCACCTGGGGGCGGTGATCGATTCTGACGGCGAGTCACAGGTGTTGATCGACGAACAGGGGCGGGTCGTCCAGGAAGACCGCCTGATGTCGCTGCTGACCCTGATCACCCTGGATGGCAACCAGTCGGCTGCCCTGGCCTTGCCGGTAACCATGCCGGAGGCGGTGGTGGAGTATGCCCGTCGGCGGGGAGGCAGCGTAGTTCGCACCAAAAGCGCCCCCTGGGCCCTGATGCAGGCGGCCCTGAATGATGAGGTGGTCAGTTCGCAGCGGCGTTTCCCGCAGTTCTTTTTTTACGGCGATGCCCTGGCGGCCCTGGGGATGATCATCGAGCACCTGGCCCGGGATGGACGCCCGTTGTCCCAGTTGCTGGAGGAACTGCCCGGTTATGCCACCGCTAGCCGGGAGGTGGAGGTGACCTGGGACGACAAGGGCCGGGTCTTGAGGAAATTGGCGGAGGATGCGGGCGAGACCCAGACGGAGATGCCCGAGGGGATCAAGCTGCGCCACCCCGATGGCTGGGCGCTGGTGTTGCCGGATGCCGACGAGCCGGTCTGCCGGGTGTTCGCCGAGTCCTTCAACCAGGAGACCGCCGAGTCCCTGACCGACATGTACGTGAAGAAGATCCAGGATATCTGCGGGCAGGACACCAGCGCTGGCCAAGAGAGCACGCGTCGTACAGAACCTGGCAGCGCGAAGTGATCAGATCTTAGGTTAAGCTTCCAATCAATATCACTTTCATCGCCATTCTGTTTACAGTTGAAAGAGTGGGATCAGTTGCTGCGATACTATTGATATAGACAATATTGTTGACTGACAACATGTAAAGAGCAATGTCTCCTGACAATAGGGACGGTTGCGGATTGTATGCTAACGCAACATTGGGGATGGTTCCTGCAGCATAGCTGGTGCGGAGGCGCCAATTGCTTAACTGCTTTTAATTCATGAACCGGATGTGAACAAGAAGGGGTGGAAGAACAACTTCCACCCCTTCTTGTGTGAACTGCACGGGCATTACCGGAGATCGGGAGCAATTGCCCTGTCTTAGCCGATAACCTCTTCCAAAGAATGGTACTTGATCGAATGGGCGTCGGCAACTGCCTTATAAGTAACTTTGCCATCAACTACGTTAACTCCCTTGGCCAGGGCCGGATCGTCCTTCACTGCCTGCACCCATCCCTTGTTTGCCAGATCCAGCGCATAGGGCAGTGTGGCGTTGGTCAATGCCAGGGTGGAGGTGCGCGCCACTGCTCCGGGCATATTCGCTACTGCATAGTGCACCACGCCGTGCTTGATATAAACCGGGTCGTGGTGGGTGGTACAGTGATCGATGGTCTCCACGCAGCCGCCCTGGTCGATGGCCACATCGACGATGACGCTGCCCGGTACCATCGAGGCTACCATTTCTTCGCTCACCAGTTTCGGCGCCATGGCACCATGAATCAACACTGCCCCGACCAGCAAGTCGGCGCTCTTGGCTGACGCAGCGATGTTAAACCTGTTTGACGCCAGGGTCTCGATCTGGTTGTGGAAGACGTCGTCCAGGTAGCGAAGCCTATCCAGGCTCTTGTCGATCACGGTCACTCTGGCGCCCATCCCGACCGCGATCTTCAGGGCGCTAGTCCCTACTATGCCGCCACCGACGATCACTACATGGGCCGGCGGCACTCCAGCGACTCCACCAAGCAATACTCCCTTGCCCTCGTGCGGTTTTTCCAGGAAGGCAGCGCCTACCTGAATCGACATCCTCCCCGCCACTTCGCTCATCGGAGTCAGCAGGGGAAGTTCGCCATTATCCAACTCGACCGTCTCGTAGGCTATGGCCACTACTTTCTTCTCGATCAGGGCCTCGGTCTGCTCCCGGTCCGGGGCCAGATGAAAGTAGGTGTACAGCACTTGCTGCGGTTTAAAGTAGTTGTATTCTGACGGCAACGGTTCTTTGACCTTTACAATCATATCAGCGGCGGCCCAGACCTCTTCCACGGAAGCGATCTCCGCTCCGGCTGCCTGGTAGTCACTGTTGGAGAACCCGCTTCCTACCCCGGCATTGTTCTCGATTACTACCTTGTGGCCGCATTTCACCAAGGCATCTACTCCGGCAGGTGTCAAGCCTACCCGGAACTCCTGTGCCTTGATCTCACGCGGCACTCCTACAGTCAACTTACTCATCGGTGGCGCCTCCCCGGTACAAAGATTTATTTGTTTATAATACTCTGCAATTTCCATGCCAGTTTTCCCAGCGCCCCCTCTTGCCGGTTTTTCAAAGAACTTCCTGACTCGTAGTGGAAAGTTTTTTTTACCACGGAATGGTGGGATTGCCGGACAGGCCGTGACGCTTGATCTTGTTGATCACGGTGGTATGGGAGACGCCCAGGATCTTGGCAGCCTTGCGGATGCTGCCACCTCTATGTAGGGCGTCAAGCAGGGCTTCCCGCTCGGCCTCGGCCACCGCTCTTTTAAAATCACTCCGGTTTCCGATCCTGGCGGCAGTTTCCGGCAACAGGATATGGGACGCCTCGAGCTCCGGCCCCGAGGTCAGGTTGACTGCCCGCTCGATGGCGTTCTCAAGCTCACGCACGTTGCCGGGCCAGTCGTAGGATTTGAGCCGTTCCATGGCGGCGTTGGATATGGAAGTCACGCCTTTGCCCAATCGCTGGTTGAACTTGCTGATGAAGTTCCAGGCCAGGGTGGGGATCTCTTCCTTGCGCTTTCTTAAAGGAGGAAGATGGATGGGGATGACGTTGAGGCGGTAGAAGAGGTCCTCCCGGAAGCTGCCGTTGGTGATCAGTTGCTGGAGGTCGCGGCTGGTGGCTGCAATCACCCGGACGTCCACCCGATTCTCCAGCATTTCACCAAGGCGCCGCACACAGCCCTCCTGAAGTACCCGCAGCAGTTTGGCCTGAATATGTGGCGGTATTTCGGCGATCTCATCCAGGAAGATAGTACCGGTATGGGCGAATTCGAACAGTCCCTGGCGCCCTCCCTTGAGTCCGCCGGTAAAAGTACCTTCGGCATAGCCGAACAACTCGCTCTCAANNGCTCCTTGCCGGTCCCGCTCTCCCCGCGGATCAGAATGGTGGAGTTTCCTCCGGCAACGGTCTTCGCCAGGGTGACGGACTCAGTCATGACGGCACTGCTGTACACTATGTCGTCAAAGGTCACCATGACCGGCTGGGTGATGAAATGAGCCAGCCGTCGCACCCTGGACATCTTGTCAAAGGTGATCATCGAGCCTTCCAGGTCGCCGTGATCGTTGAAAATGGCGTTGCTCTTGATCAGGCAGCGTACGGCGCCGCTGGGGGTCTTCAGCGGTACCTCCTGCTGCCTGAGCTGGCCGGAGATAATGTCGCTGACGATCTCCGGCGGAAAACCCACCTCCCGGAGCGTGAGCGCCGTCAGCGCATGGCCGGGGCTGAGGACCTCCGACGCCCTCTCATTGCCCATCGTTATTTTGCCGAATTGGTCGGCAATGACAATACCCTCCTCAACGGCATCGAAGATTACTCGCAGCCGCTGCTGGTTCAGTTCATGGGGAAGCCACCTGACCGGTGTCACTTCCAGCACGTCCGGGATTATCTCCACCTGTTGCACAATCTTCAATATTTCAGGATCTGGCGCCTGGCCGATCTGCAGGTACATCTCACCAGGTTTGACCTCCAACGAGATAATGTTGGCTTCGTGCCCTGCCACTACCGTGGCAACATCTCTTGCCATGCCTACCCGATCCTGAAAACGGATCCGAAACCGGTAACGATCCAAGTCAATTCTCCTCTGCCCATGATGGCCTTATTGAACCCGAAGTCACGAGACTGCTGTGACTCCAACTGCGCGTTCCTGATTCATCGTTGAAAGCCTTCCGAAGAGAGGTCTTANNAGTTTCAAAAGATCTACCTTTTAAATACCTCGGGCTTTATGCCCGAGGAAATAAGAATCAAAGATTCTTTTATATTGTAATACGCCGGGTACTGCTTTTGCCAGTCCTGGAGTTTTCCAAAATGGCAAAACATTTTGCCATGGCAATATAATTTGCCATCTGTGGTAGATCGCAAGCCCTGAGACAGCAAAATGGGAGCCTGCGCAGGCTCCCATTGTCCCACTCTCCTCTGATTTCTAAAATTAGGCAGAGACGGGTACATGCTGGGAGAGGGTACCGGGTAGTTCTTCCAGGTGGCGGCTCTGGTACACCTGGTAGTCGATCTCCGGGAACAGGTTATCTTGCTGCTCCAGCCAACCGAGCCAGCCCACGTCAATCCGGTTGTATCTGATCTCCTCGTAGAGCCTGGTAAAATTGGAGATGTGGGTCTCGAAGCGCCGCTTGGCGTATTCCACCATAGTGCCGGTTTTCATGATGAAGGGCCAGTCGCTGCTCTGGGCGAGCAGCAGTTCCCGGGCCTCCTGGTTGAGAGCGCGCTGCAGGTCGCCTTCAGCCTCGGGGAAGTTGTTCGCCAACTCCACCATCCGCCCGGCTGCCTTGTGCAGATGCCGCCAGATCCAGTCGTTGGCGCCGTTGAGCCAGACCTCGTGGTAACCCTGCCAGCCCCAACTGGATTCTGAGGGGACGGAGACCTGGTTGCAGGGATAGATCCCCAGGTATTCGCCAGGGGTGATCATGGCGAAGGTCTTCTGGTCGAAGTAAATCTTGCGGCACAGGAAATCCAACCATTGCGGCCCCTCGAACCACCAGTGCCCGAACAGCTCGGTGTCGTATGGCGCCACCACTACCGGCTGACGGTCGAAGATGGCGGCCAGCCATTCGATCTGTTTCTCCCGGTTGAAAATGAAGTTGCCGGCGTGCAGGGCGGCCTTCTCCATGGCGTAGTGCCTGTTATAGGGCTCTTTGCAGTCCGAAAGTCCGGTGATCCGGTGATACTTGAAGCCGGTGTGGGATCTGATCCGGCCCTCGGGCAGGTAGCGCCCGATATAGCCCAGATCCAGGTCGTAGCCGATGTCCCGGTAGAAATCACGGTAGTCGAAATCGCCCGGGTAGCCCTCCTTGGCGCTCCACACCTGCTTGGATGATTCCATGTCCCTGCCGAAGGCGGCGACCCCCGCCGGTGTATAGACGGGCGCATAATAGCCGTACTTCGGTCGCGGGGAGGCATGCAGCAGACCGTGGCTCTCCACCAGGAAGTACTTGATGCCGAACTTTTTCAGGATCCGGTCGTCCCCTGGATGGTAGCCGCATTCCGGCAGCCAGAACCCTGACGGAGGCCGCCCGAAGTTGCGTTCGTAATACTGTACCGCTACTGCCACCTGGGCGTAGACCGCCTCCCGCTGCACGCCCAGCAGCGGGAAATAGCCATGGGTCGCTCCAGTGGTGATGATCTCTATCTTGCCGGAGTCCTGAATCCGCTTGAAAGCGCCGGTCAGGTCCCAGTGATACTTTTCCGTGAACAGGTAGCGCGCCCGGGAGACGAGGTCGCGGTACAGCAGGGCGGTATCCTGAAACTCCGGCTGGTGCCTGGTGCGTTCCACCTCCCGCTCCGCCAGTTCATTCAGCATCTCCAGATGGTGAACATAGCGCTGCCTCAAAAGATCGTCATTGAACATGGCGATCAGGGTAGGGGAGAGATTGAAAGTGAGCCGGAAGTCCACGTTGTCTTCCAATAGTCTTTCAAAAACCCAGAGCAGCGGCAGGTAGCACTCGGTAACCGCTTCGTAAAACCATCTTTCTTCCAGGAAGTGCTCGTGCTCCGGATGGCGTACATAGGGCAGGTGGGCGTGTAAAACCATTGCGAGGTAACCCCGGGTCATTAAAAAAACCAGTCCTTTCTTAATAGAGCTGGATGGTTCCTTACCCAATCTAAGTATTTAAAACAGAACGCGGCTCATCACCACTTCATCGGCGAACTGATCCCACCGCCCGGTCCCACAAATCCGGGTGAACTGATATATTCAACAGGCCCCATTAATCCGGGCGAACTGGGTCCGGGATAGATGCCGCCGATCCGCCGGTAGAGCCGGGTAGCGTATTCCGGAAGCAGCAGCCATTCCTCGTCGATCACTTCGGAGATCTGGTCGCGGGGGGTGCTCACAAAGTTGGAGCGGGCCAGAAAAATGTAGGACCTATCCGGACGGACGCGGCCCAGCTCGATGCAGAAAGTTTTGTTTGGCTGGCCGGTTCGGATATACCAGTTATTGGCATAATCGTTGATGGAGATCTCCGTATAATGCCTGCTGTCAAAAAAGTAGAGATTGGTTGCGTCATAGACGCGCAGCACCGGCCAAGACTCATTCCAGGCCTGGTCGCCATAGCGCCGGGCGATCTCCTCCCGCTTGGCCTCGTCGATCTCCCAGTAGGCAAACAGCCAGTATGGGTCCCGGACTAAAGCGGTGATCTTGCACTCATCGTACGACCAGGGGATGGGCGGGGCGGCAGAAGGCTCGTATCCCCCAACCGGAAACTCTCCGGCGATCTCCATGGCGGTCATTTGAGAGGTGTGATCTGTGCTGTGAGAGGTGAGCGCATCCCACTTCTCAGACGCAGGGTTGATGCCTGGAACGACCAGGGTTCGGGCAGTCGAAGGCGCGTGGTCTTCAGGCGTCAACTCCCTGGCGGTTTGGGAAGTGAGAGGTGAGATATCCGCGGGAGCCTCGGTTGGAATGCCCAAGTGCTTGGAAAGCCGTACCCCCGTTTCGGGATAGGGACGTTTCAAAAAAGAGAACTGCTTTCTAAACATTAAAACATATCCTCCTGCACCTAAAATCGCCAGTACCAATACAATTGCCGCCAGCAACAGCAGATCACTCAGGGCCATGCTACAACTCCCTCCTTTCGGGCGCCCTGCCCAATGCCTTTTGCTTTGTCCGGATGCTCGGCGCCTTTCCTCTGAGGAGTATTTTCAGTACTGACCGGAAAGATTAATTATAGGCGCCAATTTGGCACTTTTGTATTATGTCCAAAGCCAAGTTCGATTATTTCACAAAAGTATTTGCATACCGGGAGCGCTTCGCAATGCCAAGGGATCTGGTCTTGGGCAACGGCAACGTGCTGATCAATTTTGATCACGGCATGAACATGCGGGACTTCTTTTATCCGGTGGTGGGGATGGACAACCACATCGCCGGGTATCGCTGCGGCATCGGTTTCTGGGATGACGGGCACTTCTCCTGGATGGACGAAGTGTCCTGGCACAAGAACCTCGGCTACCGGGAGGACACCCTGGTGACCCTGGTGGATGGGCAGAACTCCGCCCTGGGGTTGAGCTTGCAGTTGCAGGACGGGGTGCATTACCGGCATGATCTTTTTTTGCGTCTCCTGAAGATCACCAACCTGGAGGGCAAACAACGGACGATCCGCGTTTTTTTCAATCACGATTTTTCCCTGAGCGGTTTTGACGTGGGGGATACCGCCCTGTATGATCCCGCCCTGCACGTCGTTTACCACTATAAGCGCAACCGGTGCTTTCTGATCAACGGGCTCGCCCAGGGCAAGGGGATCTTCCAGTATGCCACCGGCCTGAAGCGCTTCGGCTCTGCCGAGGGAACCTGGCGGGACGCCGAGGACGGGTGGCTGGAGGGCAATCCGATTGCCCACGGTTCAGTGGATAGTTCCGTCAGTTTTGAACTGCGACTGGAGCCCGGGGCGACAGAGGATCTCTGGTACTGGATCGCCATGGGCGAGGACTTTCAACAGGTGCAGGGCCTCAACCACCTGGTGCTCGAACAGGGGCCGGCGGCGCTCCTGGAGGAGACTGCCAGCTTCTGGAAGGGATGGGTTCACAGGCAAGACTGGGATTTTGCCGACCTGCCGGTCAAGGTCAGCAGCCTGTTCAAGCGCAGTCTGCTGGTGGTGCGTACCCAGTGCGACAACCGGGGGGCGATCCTGGCGGCCAACGACACCGACATCCTGATGACCGCACGCGATCACTACAGTTACATGTGGACCCGGGACGGGGCGCTGATCGCTGTTGGCCTGGACAAGGCGGGATATCCGGAGATCCCGCTGCAGTTCTTCAGAATCTGTGCCCGGATACTGTCCGAGGGGGGCTACTACTTTCACAAATACAACGCCGACGGCACCAGGGGTTCCAGTTGGCTTCCCTGGGTACGGGACGGCAAGCCGCAGTTGCCGATCCAGGAGGATGAGACCGCCCTGGTGCTCTATGCCATGTGGCAGCACTACGCTCTCTACCGGGACTCTGCCCAGATGGAGCCATTCTACCATGACCTGATCCGGCGGGCGGCCGATTTTCTGGAGCGCTACCGCCACCCGGTATGGAAACTGCCATTGGAGAGTTATGACCTCTGGGAGGAGCGCCGGGGGATCTTCAGCTTCACCTCTGCGGCGGTATACGCCGGTCTGACGGCGGCGGCCAATTTTGCGGACCTGTTCGGCGATCTCCGCTCCGGCGCTGTCTACCGCCAGGCGGCCGGGGAGGTGCGCGACGGCCTGGAGCGGTACCTGTACAGCAACAGCCTGGGGCGGTTCCTGCGCGGCGTCTATCTTCAAGGGGACGATCTGGTCCCGGATCAGACCCTGGATGCCAGCCTGTACGGCCTGTTTGCTTTTGGGATGCTACCAGCCGACGACCCCCGGGTGGTACGAACCATGGAGGCAGTTCGGGATGGGCTCTGGATCAGGACCAGGGTGGGCGGACTGGCCCGCTATACCGGGGACTGGTATTTTCGCCAGAGCGAGGATGTGGAGAGAGTCCCCGGCAACCCCTGGTTTCTGACCACCATCTGGCTCGGCGAATGGTACACCGCCAAGGCCCGGAACCGGGAGGAACTGCACTTCGCCCGCAGTCTCCTGGAGTGGGTGGCGGACTACCGGATGGAGAGCGGCGTCCTCCCCGAGCAGATCCATCCTTACTCCGGGAAGCCTTTATCGGTAGCCCCGCTTACCTTGTCTCACGGAGCCTATATCCTTGCCGTCAGCAACTACCTGGAAAAATTTCGCTCCCTGTCATCCTGAACTCCTACAAGCGTCCTGGACGCCTGCGACAATGGCTGCTACAATGTTTTCCCATTTCGAAGGACCCTTGTCCCCTGAGGTCCTTTGTGCTAAGATCTGTATGACAGTTGGGTTGTACAGGCTGTTTAGCGTTGAGAACGGGGGAGAGGGTGTCATGGACATTGTCGCCCGTGAGATCAAGATCGAGGGGGTTGTCCAGGGAGTTGGATTCCGCCCCTTTGTTTTTCGTCTGGCCGCTGAATTCGGGATCAGGGGCTGGGTGTTGAACTCTTCCGAGGGTGTCACTATCTGGGCCGAGGCTCCGGAAGAGACGGTGCAGGGCTTTTATGGCGCCGTGATCGGCAAGCCGCCCAAACTGGCAATGATCGTGGACCACCGGATCACCGAGCGTGAGGTCCAGGGATTTGACCATTTCTTCATCAAGCACAGCGAGGCCAGCGACCGCCGGGATGTGATGATCTCGCCGGATGTCGCTGTTTGCGAGGACTGCTACCGGGAGATTTGGGACAAGCAGGACCGGCGCTATAGATACCCGTTCACCAACTGTACCAACTGCGGACCACGGTTCACCATCATCATGGATGTTCCCTACGACCGCGTCAAGACCACCATGCGGGATTTTCCCATGTGTCCGGTCTGCGCCCACGAGTTCGAAGACCCCATGAACCGGCGTTTCCACGCCGTGCCGAACGCCTGCCACGACTGCGGGCCGCAGGTGACCCTGCGCGACCTGGATGGTCATGCCTATCCGGGACTCGGACACGAATTCCTGAAGGCGGGCCGGATCCTGGCGGTCAAGGGCCTGGGCGGCTTCCACCTGGTCTGCGACGCCCGTTCCCGGGAGGCGGTGGTGAACCTGCGCCGCCGCAAGATCCGGGAGTTCAAGCCCTTTGCGGTGATGTGCCGTGATTTATCAGTGGTTGAACAATATTGTCAGGTATCCCCCGAAGAGGCTACCCTTCTGGAAACTCCGGCCCACCCGATCGTGATCCTGGACCGGAGGAGACAGGATGACCTGCCGCCGGAGCTCGCCCCAGGGATCAGCACCCTGGGCGTGATGCTGCCCTATACACCGCTGCATCACCTGCTTTTCGAGGATGGCCTGGAAATCCTGGTGGCTACCAGCGCCAACATCAGCGACGACCCGCTGATCATCGACAACGACGAGGCCCTGGTGAAGCTGAAAGGGATCGCCGACTATTTCCTGATGCATAACCGCCAGATCTACAACCGTTGCGACGACTCGGTGACGACGGTGACAGACGGGGATGTCCTGATAGCCCGGCGTGCCCGGGGATACGTACCGCTGCCGGTCGATCTGCCGACTTGGGATGCGGGATGCGAGCGAGTGCCCGCTTCAGCGGGCGCGGAAGCGGGAAAAGAAGGCATTGGTGGAGCCAATGGTGATGCGGGAAGCGAGAACAAGAGGTTTTGGCAAGGCCAAAACCAACAAATCTCTCACATCCAACCTCTCACCTCTCACTTCTCAATCCTGGGCTGTGGGGGCGAGTTGAAGAGCACCTTCTGCCTGACTAAGGGGAAGGGCGCCTACTTGAGCCAGCACCTGGGCGACCTGAATCACTACGGCAACTATCAGCAGTTTCTGTACACCATGCCGCGTTTCGAAATGATGCTGGACGTCAAGCCGGAGGTCATCGCCTACGACCTGCATCCGGACTACATGGCCACCCGCTGGGCGAAGTCCCAGGATGGACCAACCCTGATCGGGGTGCAGCACCACCACGCCCATATGGCTAGTTGCCTGGCGGAAAACCTGGAGTCTGGCCCCGCCCTGGGGGCGATCTGCGACGGTACCGGCTATGGCGCCGACGGGGCGATCTGGGGTTTCGAGTTCTTCGCCGGAACTCCTGCCAGGCTGGAGAGGATGGCCCACCTGGCCTACATGCCGCTGCCTGGTGAGATCACCATCAAACACCCCGGGCGGATGTCCCTGACCTATCTGTACGAGCACTTCGGCGCCCCCGGCCTGAGGCGCGGCCGCAAGTACCTGCCCACCCTCGGGGACGAGGAGCAGCAGGTATTGGTGCGCCAGTTGGAGAACAGATTCAATACCGTACCCACCTCCAGTTGTGGCAGGCTCTTCGATGCCGCCTCCGCCCTGCTGGGGATCTGCACCAGGGTGCAGTACGAGGGGCAGGCGGCGATCGAAATGGAGACCGTGGCCGACCCGGACGTGCAGGACTGCTATGAATACGAGTTCAACTGCCACAGCCGGCCCTACCAGTTGGGGACGCGGGGAATCTTCGAGGGGCTCCTGGGCGACCTGGAGCGGGGCACGCCAACCGGCGTCAGCGCCGGCAGGTTCCACCTGACCGTGGCGGCCATGATCGAAGAGGTGCTCCGGAAGCTGCGGGATGACACCGGTCTCGGTAAGGTGGCCCTGAGCGGGGGTGTGTTCGCGAACAAACTGCTGTTCAGCCTGCTGCGCCGGAAGCTGGCAAAGGCGGGTTTTCAGGTTTTGTACCACCGGAAGGTCCCCACCAATGACGGGGGGGTCTCTCTCGGCCAAGTCTACATCGCGAGCGAGGTGATCAGAGAACATGTGTCTGGCCATACCGTCCAAAATCTTGAGCATTAAAGGCAATACCGCCGAGATCGACGTGGGTGGGAATACCAAAGAGGTCAACATCACCCTGACCCCGGAGGCCAAGGTCGGCGATTACGTGCTGCTTCATGCAGGATTTGCCATCAATGTGATTGATGAGCAAGCAGCCGAAGAAATCTTCGATGCGTGGGAGGAAGCTTATGCAGCCTTACAGAAATAGGGACTATGCCCATCATCTGCTGGAACGGCTGCAGCAGGAGGCGACCAGGCCGGTCTCGGTCATGGAGGTATGCGGTACCCACACGGTGGCCATTGCCAGGAGCGGTTTGCGGGAATTGCTGCCAAAGAATATCCGCTTGATCTCCGGTCCCGGCTGCCCGGTCTGCGTGACCGACGATCTTGATCTGGACCTGGTGATCGCCCTGGCCAAGGAGCCGGAGATCACCATGGCTACCTTCGGGGATATGATGCGGGTCCCGGGAACCGGAAGCAGCCTGCTGGAAGCCAAGAGCCTGGGGGCTGACGTCAAGGTGGTCTATTCTCCCACCGATGCGGTGGCGCTGGCGGTGGCCAACCCGGACCGGCAGGTGGTCTTCCTGGCGGTCGGCTTCGAGACCACCATCCCTACGGTGGCGGTTGCGGTGGAACAGGCGGTGCAGCAGGGGCTGCGCAACTTCTCGATCTTCTCGCTGCACAAGCTGGTGCCGCCGGTGATGGAGGCCCTGCTGACCGACCCGGAGGTCAGGCTCGACGCCTTTATCAACCCCGGTCATGTCTGCACCATCCTGGGAACGGAGCCATTCCGCTTCATTCCCGAGCAATATGGAAAGCCCTGCGTGGTGACCGGGTTTGAGGCGGTGGACATCATGGAGGCCCTGCTGATGATCCTGCAGCAGTACAACCAGGGCCGCCCGTCGGTGGAGATCCAGTACAAGCGGGCGGTACGCCCAGAAGGGAACGCCGTCGCCCGCGGTTATATCGATAAATATTTTACTCCCGTCACCGCCTGCTGGCGGGGGATCGGGGAGGTGCCCGGCAGCGGCCTGGCGCTGCGGGAGGAGTTTGCCCACCTGGACGCCCAGAGGCGCTTCCCGATCACTGTAACCCCCGGCAAGCGGCTCAAGAACTGCTCCTGCGGCCAGGTGCTGAAGGGGCTGAAGCTGCCCTACGAGTGTGCCCTGTTCGGCAAGGCCTGCACACCCATGAAGCCGGTCGGGCCCTGCATGGTCTCCACCGAGGGTTCCTGCGCCGCTTATTACCGCTACGGCGCCCAGAGGGTTGGTGGAGCGGTATGAGCAAGACGGAGCAAGAGCAGGTGATCCTGCTCGGCCACGGCAGCGGTGGGACCCTGACCAATCAGTTGATCCGGACGGTGTTCCAGGAGGCGCTGCATAACCCGATCCTGGACGAGATGCTGGATGCCGCCCTGCTGGACCTGGGTCAGGGGCGGGTGGCCTTCACCACCGACTCCTTCGTGGTCGACCCGATCTTTTTCCCCGGCGGCGACATCGGCAAGCTGGCCGTCTGCGGGACGGTCAACGACCTGGCGGTGAGCGGGGCGGTGCCGCTCTATCTCAGTTCCGCTTTTATCATCGAGGAGGGCTTTCCCCTGGCCGACCTGCGCCGGATCGTCGCCTCCATGCAGGAGGCCGCCAGTGCCGCCGGGGTACGGGTGGTCACCGGGGACACCAAGGTGGTGGGCCGGGGCAGCGCCGACAAGATCTTCATCAACACCACCGGGATCGGAGTGGTTCCGCCCGGGCGCAGCCTGTCGCCGCGCCGCATGCAGCCGGAAGACATCGTGCTCGTCAGCGGCACCCTGGGAGATCATGGCCTGACCATTCTTGCCCAGCGGGAGGGGTTGTCTTTCAATACTCCAGTTATCAGCGACTGCACGCCTCTCAACCGGATCGCCTCCGCCATCATGGAGGCCGGCGGGGATGGTGTCCGCTGCATGCGCGACCCCACCCGGGGCGGGCTGGCCACCACTCTCAACGAACTGGCCGGCCAGGGCGAGCGGGGAATCCTGGTGCAGGAGACGGCAATCCCGCTGCGCCGGGAGGTGGTCGGCGCCTGTGAGATGCTGGGGCTCGATCCGCTGTACCTGGCCAACGAAGGGAAAGCGATCGCCGTGGTGGCGCCTGGGGCTGCCGAACCAGTACTGGCAGCGATGCGCAGCCTGCCGGAGGGGCAGGGCGCCGTGGCCATCGGTAGGGTCACAGAATCGGGCCGGGGGCTGGTGCTGCTGGAGACGGAGCTGGGAGCGACCCGCATCCTGAACATGCTGGAGGGCGAACCCCTGCCGCGAATCTGCTAAGTTGGTGAGCCATGGAAGAAATGTCTTTGTTGACGCTCCGTTCATTTGGCGGGGATGGTGTTGACCGGACTTGTTTCCCCCGCTGCAATCCTCCCTGGGGGATCGCCTCCATTGTGGTAGTTTTTGCTCTTTACCTGGTGCTCAATTTTGCCCTGGGTATCATCATTGCTGTCTTGGATCTGCACGCAGGTCACCAAATTTCATCATCCGCCATGCTCCTGGCATCGCTGGCCGGTGAGGGCTTGCTGGCGGCGCTGGTGCTGGGCGTTGTTCGCATCCGGTATCATTCTTCGCTGAGGATCTTGGGCTTATCCGGCACATCCTGGCGGGACCTGCTCTATTACGGTGTATGTGGCGGATTAGTTATCAGTCTATTGATGATAGTTGCCATGAGCGTCTTTTTTTCTTTATTCCATCTGCAACCCCAACCCCAGTCGGTGGTGGATCTGATCGTGTCAGTCGCTCACGACCGGTGGCTGTTTCTCGGCTGCCTGCTGTTGGCAGGTGTTTTCGCCCCGTTCTGCGAGGAGTTGTATTTTCGCGGTTTTGTCTATCCTGTGCTGCGCCACCGCTGCGGTACGCCTGCTGCCGTTCTGATCACCTCCTGCCTGTTTGCCGCCATCCACTTCGATCTGGTGCGCTTTCTCTTCCTGGCGCTGCTGGGCGCTTTATTGGCCATAGTATGCGAAAAAACCAGGTCGCTCCTTCCTGCTATTGCCGCGCACGGCGCTTACAATCTGGCGTCGATCGTCCTGCTCTTTCTGCACTGAGGCAGAGCTATCGCCTGCAGCAGGGAATGCCTAGACATACCGGATTGGTTGTGGTATAATCAACTAGGATTTGAAATTAAAGGACTTAATGCCCATCTCGATTGAGAAGCAAGCCCTCCTAATCTTCCTCTAAGATTGGAAAAAATCTCTATAATATATCCTACACCATTTTGGAAACCTATTGACGGAAGTTAGGTGTCTATCGAGGTTCACTCCTAGCATCTGTATCTTCGTGAAGGATTCCTGAAGGTGTCGCAGGGTTCAAGGGTGATGTCAAGGATATGGGCATTAGTGTCCGCATCTTCGTAAAGGGTTCTTGAAGGAGGAAGCACGAGAGATGTATGTTGTAAACCTGGGTACGTACCCTCCGAAGCTGTGTGGAATTGCCACGTTTTCCAAGGACCTGAGGGACAACCTAGACAGAACGGGAGTCGGCGTTCGGATCGCGGCTGTTTCAGATACCGGGTATACCTATGACTATCCTGCCGAGGTAGCGTGCGAGATCCGGCAGGAGATCAGACAGGACTATGCCAAGGCGGCCCGGCAGATCAACCGGTCTGCGAAAGCGGACCTGGTGATCATCCAGCACGAGTACGGGATCTTTGGAGGAGCAGACGGCGCCTACGTGCTGGACTTCACCAACAGCCTGGAAAAACCCTACATGATGGTTGCCCACACGATCCTTCCCAATCCAACCCGCAATCAGAAGGAGATCCTGAATCACGTGGCCGAAAAAGCGGCGGTGGTCATCTGTATGACCAAGCGCTCGGCGCGCCTGCTGGAAGATGTCTATGATGTCCCACCGGAGAAGATCCGCATCGTGTACCACGGAGTTCCCGTCTTTCAGGCGAAGGACCGGGAACAGCTCAAGCAGCGCTACGGCTATGCCGGACGCCAGATAATCACCACCTTCGGGCTGATCGGCCCTGGCAAGGGCCTGGAGATCGGAATCAGGGCGCTGCAGGATGTGGTGGCCAGGCACCCGGACGNNCGGACGTCCTCTACCTGATCGCCGGCAAGACCCATCCGATGTTGCTTAGAAGAGAGGGCGAACGCTACCGGGAGATGCTGAACGGGCTGATATCCGATCTCAACCTGGGCGATCACGTAAAGTTTATCAATCACTTCATGGAACATGAGGAACTTGGCGACTACCTGTACATGACCGACATCTACCTCAGTCCCTATCCCAACCGCGACCAGGCCGTCAGTGGGACGCTGGCCTTCGCCATCGGGTGCGGGCGGGCGATCGTCTCCACCCCTTATGAATATGCGCTGGCAATGCTGGCTGAGGAGCAGCGCGGGCTGATCGCCGCCGATGCCACTCCGGAAAACATCGCCATCCTGCTCGACCGGGTGTTGTCCAACCCGGTGCTCAAGGCGCACCTGGAACGGAAGACCGCCCGGCTGGGGAAGACCACCAGTTGGCCTTACGTGGCGGGGCAGTATGCGAACCTGGCCACTAGAATCGTCAGTAAGTTCCACATCATGACAGAGGTCGGAAGCACGGGGCCTACTCGAGTTTCGAGTTTAGAGGTTCGAGCTTCGAACATCGAGAGGACATCCGTTTCTGCTAGAGGAGGGATGCAGCTTTGACCATTGATTACCGTCACCTGGAGCGCATGACTGATGAGGGCGGTATGCTCCAGTTTTCCAGGCTGGGCGCACCGGACCGCGATAGTGGATATACCGTGGATGACAATGCCCGGGCGTTGCTGGTGGCCCTGAACATGCAGGGAGAAAAGCGCCGGAAGCTTGCGGGCGCCTACATCCGGTTCCTGGATATTGCCCAAGGGGCCGATGGCTGGTGGTGCAACTGGAAACTGAATGGCCGCTTTGTTACCACCATCGATTCCGACGACAGCCAGGGCAGGGCGTTTCTGTCCTGCTGCGCGGCCTCGCTGTGCGAACTGGAAGACGTCAGGGAGGCGGGGCGGAAGATGGCGCTACGGGCGCTGCCGGTGCTGATCTCTCTGATGCCGCCCCGGTCAGTGGCCTATGCCCTGTTGGGGATCTGCCTGAACCCCGGCCTGCATGGCCGGCGGAGCGGGGTGCTGGCGGGTGTTGCCCGGGATTTTTCCAACCACCTGATCGGCCTCTACGACAAATCCAGACGCCGGAACTGGCATTGGTTCGAGGATGACCTGACTTACTGCAACGGTATCCTCCCGCATGCCCTGTTTGCATACTACTCTTTTTCCCAGGATCGGAAAGCCCTGCGGGTGGCCCGGGATACCCTGGGGTTCCTTACCGACGCTCTGTTTGCCAGAGGCTATCTGAATATTGTCGGAAACCAGGGCTGGTGGCACCGGGGCGCAGAGATACCCTGCTATGACCAACAGCCAGTCGATGCCTGCTCCACGGCCCTGGCCTGCGCTCAGGCCTTCCGGGCGACCGGGGACAGCCAGTACCGGTCATTGGCCGAACTTGCCTATGACTGGTACCAGGGTAACAACATCAACCGGATCGGTCTCTATGATGCAACCACCGGGGGCTGTTACGACGCCCTGATTCCAGACGGTGTCAACCACAACCAGGGGGCCGAGTCCCTGTTGTCATTGCTGTTGTCCCAGCAGATGATAGGCAGAATGACATTGACGGGACAGGATACGGAAATTATAGATCGGACGCAAGAAGCCACGGAAGCCTGAGTTAGAAGCAGGCCAAGGTCATCAGCCGGCTACTCAAAGGCGAGCGAAAGTGCCGCCCTGTTTGTGAGCGAGGCAAACATTGTTGATACCCGCGAAACGTAGATAGGAAATGAGAAATTGGAAGCAAAGAAAAAGAGTCCTACCTCAGATCCCCTGCATCCGACCCCCGTTAATGAACAGCAGCAGTTTGTGCTTGGTGTCAACTACTGGCCGGTATCCAAGGCTATGTCCTGGTGGCAGGATTTCGACGTTGTGGAAGCGGAAGCGGATTTCGGCAGGATGGCGGCCAGCGGCCTGAGAACGGCGAGGATCTTCCTGCTCTGGGAGGACTTTCAGCCATCCCCGTCCAGGATATCGGTCGCCGCCCTGCGCCATCTGGTGCGCCTGGCGGATATTGCCGCAATCTGCGGCGTTTTGATCATGCCCACCTTTTTCTGCGGACACATGAGCGGTGTCAACTGGCTGCCCGGTTGGATGCTGGCGCCTGGCAGAGGAGCGGGACGCTTTCCGGTGTGGTCGGGGGGACGCCAGTTGGTTGCCTGTATCCGCAACTGGTACAGCGACCGGGAGGTGATCGGCGCCCAACAGTTGCAGTGCCGTGAGGTGGCCTGCGCCCTGGCCGGCCATCCGGCAGTGTGGGCGTACGACCTGGGCAACGAATCTTCCAACTGCGTGATCCCCCCGGACCGGAGCGCCGCCCGGCAGTGGCTGGAGGTCATGGTGGGCGAGATCAGGAAGAGCAGCGGCAATTGCCGGGTGACCCTGGGCATGCACGCTGAAGATCTGGAGGACGACCGGCATTTGTGGCCCCAGGATGCGGCAGCCTGGGGCGATTTTCTTTGCATGCACGGCTATCCCTTTTACCTGTCGTGGGCAGACGAATTCGATGTGCGGGTGCTCCCCTTTCTGGGTCTGTTGACCCAGTGGCTGGGGGGTAAACCGGTGCTGTTCGAGGAGTTTGGGGCGCCCAGCCGTCCGGTGCTGCCTCCATACCCCGATCNNTGGCCGGCTGCAAGACTTCCCTGTGGCCGGAAAGCAGTGTGGCCGGCTATTACCGGCAGGCCCTGGACATGCTCTGCCAGGCGGGGATGTCCGGCGCCATGGCCTGGTGCTACGGCGATTATCACCCCTCCCTGTGGTCCCGCCCTCCTCTGAAAGACAATCCCCACGAGAGATATTTCGGCCTGTTCAGGCACGACGGGTCTCCCAAGCCCGCGGTGCAGGTCTTCGGCGAGTTTGCCAACTGTCTGGCTGCAGGCAGGGGCCCAAAAACGGACCCGGAGGCGGGCGCCTGGCTCCGGGGCGAGGACCGGGAGCGCTATTACGATAGCCCCCGGACCGAGTTGCCCAGGCTCTATCTTAAATACAAAGAATGTTTGGAGGTTGAATCTTGAAGATCGCTCTGTTGTCTCCGATTGCCTGGAGGACACCCCCCAGGCATTATGGTCCCTGGGAGCGGGTGGTCTCCTTGCTCTGCGAAGGTCTGGTGGGCAGGGGGATCGATGTGACCCTGTTTGCCACCGGTGACTCCCTTACCAGGGGGAAGCTTGATTTTGTCTGCCCCGTGCCCTATGAAGAGGACCCGGCCATCGACCCCAAGGTCTGGGAGTGCTTGCATATCGCCCATCTCTTCGAGCGGGCGGCGGAGTTTGACCTGATCCACAACCACTACGATTTTCTTCCTCTCACGTACAGCGGGCTGGTGCACACACCGGTGGTCACCACCATTCACGGTTTCTCCTCTCCGAAAATTTTGCCGGTTTTCCAGCGATACGACGGGAAGAATCACTACGTTTCGATCAGCGATGCCGATCGCCATCCGTCCCTTAACTATATCGCCACCGTCTACCACGGGATCGACCTGGAAGCCTTTCCGTTTGTCGGTGAGGCCGGCAGTTACCTGCTCTATTTCGGACGCATTCATCCGGACAAGGGGACGGCGGAGGCGATCGAGATCGCCCGCATCTTCGGGATGCCCCTGGTGATCGCTGGGATTATCCAGGACCGGCGGTATTTTGAGGCAGAGGTGGCGCCGCGGCTGGAACGGGGCAGGGTGGAGTACATCGGATCAGTGGGGCCTGATCGGCGGGGTGGCCTGCTGGGGAATGCCTATGCCCTGCTGCACCCGATCAATTTTGAAGAGCCCTTTGGCTTGAGCGTGGTGGAGTCCATGGCGTGCGGCACTCCGGTGGTGGCTTTCAGCCGCGGCTCCATGCCGGAGATCGTCTTGCATGGGGAGACCGGTTTCCTGGTTAGCAGCGCGATCGAGGCGGCAGCCGCCCTGGAGCGGGTGCCCACCCTTGACCGGCAGGCCTGCTGCCGCTGGGTGGAGCAGCGCTTCAGCAGGGAGCGGATGGTGCAGGACTACCTGGCGGTGTACCGGCAGGTCCTGAGTGGGAATGGGGTCAGGATGCCGGTGGCTCCGGCACTTTCTTCCTGATCGCCTCCGGGATCAGGTCGCCGACCCTGGCGGTGGCCAGGCAGATGTAGGTGTCTGCGGCGCCGTAATAGACCAGGATCTCATCGTCCGCATCAATCACTGCCTTGTCCTTGACCGGCACCGCTCCGCAACTGAAGACCACCCTGGGTACCCAGGAATACTCGTCACCGATCTCGTACACGGTCTCCGGGGACAGCACCGGATTGGGGGAACGGTAGAGCAGGCGCTCGGGGTTTTTCAGGTCGGTGAGGATCACGCCCAGGCGGTAGACCTGGTCCCGGTCCACTCCGTGGTAGATCAGCAGCCAGCCGTACTTGGTCTTGATCGGCTGGGATCCCGCCCCGATCTTCAGAGAGTCCCACATCCTGCCGGAGCGCGGCCCCAGGATGATGGAGTGCCTTTCCTTGGGGGCCGGAAACTCCAGCTTGTCAAGGTAGGAAACCCAGATGCTGGGCTCGATCCGGTGGTAGATCACGTACCTGCCGTTGATTTTCTCGGGGAACAGGATGGCGTCTTTGTCCCAGATGTCCCGAAAAGCGAAGCCCATGCGCTCCCAGCGGTCCCACCGGCGGTTCAGAAAATCGTCGATGGTAATCTCCGCGGCGGAGATCTGGGCGATCGCTCCGTCGTAGGCGGTGTAGAGCATGTAGATCTTGTCCTCGATAATCACCGCCCGGGGGTCCTCCACGCCTTTCTTGTCCTTCTCGTCATGGGGGGTGAAGACTGGCTCCGGCAGCCTCTCCAGCACCCGGTAGCCATCGGTGATCGCCAGGCCGATGCGCGACACCCCGTCATCCCCGAACCCCCGGTAGAGCAGGTAGACCCGGTCCCTGATCCGGACCGCTGCCGCGTTCAGGACGTACTTGCTCTCCCAGTAGTGCTCCCTGATCGGGCGCAGGATCGGGTTGTCCGGGTATCGTTCCAGCGGTTTGGCGGGGGGGTAGTCCAGGGTCTCCTGCACCACCACGTTGATGTCCTTCTGCTTGAGCCCCAGCAAGGTGTCCAGCAGGTTCTCGCTTGCCCGGCCCTCGCCGATGAACTGGCTCACCGTGCGCATGATCTCCCCGGGGTCATATCCCAACTCGGTGTAGATCTCCTCCAGGAGGTCGTGGTTGAACCATTTCTCTTCCACGTGGCTGGACAGCGGGGGGGGAATGTCCCGACCGCCCTTGTAGCTGTAGCTGGCCCAACTCCAGGCGGAGCAGGGGATGAAGGCGCCGTCCGCCAGGACCTGGCTCAGGCCATAGCCCTCGCACATCATCTCCAGCAGCCTGGCGTCCTGAAATGTGAGAGGTGAGGGGTTGGATGTGAGATTATCGTTGGCATTGGCCACACCAATGCATTCTGTCGGCGCCACACCCGCAAGCGGGTACCCGGACGGGCACTCACCCACATCATGCCTCTCACTTCCTAAGAGCCTGGCTGTGTTGCGAAACTGGCCAACCAGGGCGCGGTGATGGAAGTTTTCGAAGATGTTGTGCACGGAAAAGGCGGTGGTCTCGTAGCGCCCGATCAGCGAGTTGCGGATCTTGAGGCCGAGGTTCCTGCGCTCCCTGGAATAGGTCCGCAGCAGGGAGGAGTAGTTCCTGGCGATCATGATGTGCCGCTCGATGAACAGGGCAAAGCGCACCTTCGGGTAGTCCCCGCCCATCCCCTTGCTCAGCGGCCGGATCACGACCCGGGCGGTGAGCTTGTTCAGGTCGGAAATCGTACCCAGTTGCACATTGCCGCCCAGGACGTTGGGGCCGAGGACGATCGGCCGGAACTCCACTTCGCCGAGTTGCTCTGGCTTGATGTTGTCCAGTACCCAGAACAGAAGGCCGTCAGCCCACTTCCGGTTCTCGATCAGGTTGGCCAGGGTGATGGCATCCCGGACACCCATTCTTTCCAGGAGAACCCGCGAGGTATTGCAACCGGCCGGGATCATCAAGTTCAGCGGGGCGAAGCGCAGCAGCGCCTCCTTGGGGATCTCGTCTTCTATATAGAACATCGTGCGTGAGGGAAGCTGTTTGAACAATCCGTCGACGATCTCCCCGGCGCCTTCGGGTGTGAACGGATCGCCGGGCAACAGCCGGTCCATGGCCAACTCCAGTTCTCCCATGAAATCTTTGAGGCGCTTGGCCACAGTCCGGGAGTCGCTGTTTTCGGGTACTCCCAGGCTGTTGTAGATGAAGTTGTTGAAGGCTTCCTGGTACTTGGACTGCAGGCGGTTGAACATGCCCTCGCTCCAGACAACCCGGCCTCCGCGCCCCTCGAGCTCTTTGGGCAGGGCGATGGGAATGCCCGGAATAAATTCCAGGTAGTGCTCCGGAATGATCGGCGGTTTTAGCTCTAGGGCCTTCTTTTCCCACATTTTGATGAAGTCGTCCCTCAGCAGCAGGAAGGAGTTGCGCTGGTCCTCCATGGCCGCGACCATCTCGTTGGCTGACAGGTTGTGTGGCTTGATGCTGGCGACGATCTTCAACTCCTCCCGCAGGTTGTGGGTGCGTTCCAACAGGCTGGCCAGCCTGCCGAAAAAGGCGTCGGCCAGGGCATTCAACACGTCGTCGCTGTTGACGCCGGAGATGAAGCAATAATAGAACAGGAACCAGTACACGGTATGCGACCATATCTGGCTGTCGAAGTGGAGTTCACTGGCGGCGCCAATCCGCTCGAGGTCGGCAGAGAGCACATCCGGCAGGACTGTCTCGAAGATGCTCTTGTATTGGGTCAGGCCGCGTCTGAAGACTGTGGCGATGCCGTAGGTGGAGTATTTGGGCTCATAGGGGCTGTCTCGATACTTGTTCCAGTAGATGTCGGGGGTTCTGCGGATGAAGTTGCCTGTCAGCCAGAAGTCCTCGTCCCGTTTGATACATTCGAACATGGTCTTGGCCAGGACTTTGAAAACATAGTTCAATTTCTCGAGATAGATGTTCTCCATCTTGATCCCGAGTTCTACCTCACAGATCTTCTTGTGCCAGCGGATCACCCTGGTGATCAGCCAGGGGTCGATTCCGTAATCTGTGGTGACATCTTCCCAGAATTTGATCTCGTTGACGATGTCCTCCACGATATCGTTGGCGATGGCATAGACACCGCTGAGGGTGCTGTGAATCCTGTATCCATAGAAAACCTCCAGCAGCGGCGCTACCAGCAGGGTGTTCAGGCAGTCCTCGAAATAGTTCTTTCGGATGGTGGTGATCACGAAGTCGTATTCGGTCCTGATCGGCTCCAGGATGCGCCGCACCCAGTCCGGCTGCAGTCCATAGTTGGCCTCGGGAACTAGGTCGGCGGTGAAGAGCAGGACGTCGGCATCCAACAGGTCGGCTATCTCCAGGATCGCCCGGATGCTCGCCCCTCTGCCGTTGCTGCCCGGCAGCATCAGAATCTCCAGGTGTGGAACCTGAAGATCGATCCCGGCGATGGCCTCCAAGGCCTCAGCCCCTTTGGGATCGCCTACGCAGACGATCAGGGCGTTACTCTGCGCCCGGACATTGGCCAGTCCCTTTTCGATCACCTGCAACACTTGGGGAAGAGTTTCCTTCTCGTTATAGAATGGCACGCCTACCACCAGGTTGATGCCGGTCAGTTTGCCGGCCTTATCCAGAGCTTCGGCAATGCTCCGGTCGAACAGGGCCTCGGTGTCTAGCGCTCCCAATCAAAATCACCCACTTCAGAATACTGCAGTATGGCCTGTTTCATAATGCCGCAGATCCGTTCCAGGCCTTCGGGCGTTTTGGCCTCACACCTGGCCACCAGCACCGGCTGGGTGTTCGATGCCCGGACCAGGCCCCACCCTTCGGGGAAGAGCACCCGGGCCCCGTCGACGTCGACCACCTGGAAACTGCGGCGGAAGTGCTCTACCAGCTTGCCCACGACGTCGAACTTGACTTCGTCGGCGCAGGGAACCCTGGTTTCTGCCGTGGCGTAGTACACCGGTATATGAGCCAGGGACTCCGAGAGGGTCTGGGAAGTGTTGGAGAGGATCCGGATCAGCCGGCCCGCTGCATAGAAGGCATCGTCATAACCATAGTATTCGTCGGCGAAAAACATGTGTCCGGACATCTCCCCGGTGAAAACTGCTCCGGTCTCCCTCATCTTTGCCTTGATCAGGGAGTGGCCGGTCTTGTATAACAGCGGGTGGCCTCCCAGGCGCGTCACCTCGTCCACCAGGGCCTGGGAGCACTTTACCTCGATGATCGCCAGGGAACCGGGATGGCGCTCCAGAATCTCCCGCCAGTAAAGACACATCAGCTTGTCTCCCCAGATCACCTGCCCCAGTTCATCGACCACGCCGATCCGGTCGGCATCACCGTCATAGGCGATGCCCAGATCGGCGCCCTGCTGCTGCACTGTTCTCCTCAGTTCCGCCAAGTTGGCTGTTTTTACCGGGTCCGGGTGGTGGTGCGGGAAGCGGCCGTCTGATTCACAGTAGAGCGGCGTCACCTCACAGTCCCAAGCCTTCAGAATTTCTTCGGCAAACAGGGAGGCGGTGCCGTTGCCGCAGTCCACCACAACCCGCAACCGGCGGGGGCCCAAAATAATCTTTTCCTTTAACATCGCCCGGTACGGTTCGATGATGCTCTGCTCCTGGCGGCTCCCGCTGCCGGACCGGAACCTGCCGTCCTCGATTATCTCCTTGAGGGACAGGATCTCGTTGCCGTAGATGGTGCCCTCGCCGCAGGCCAGCTTGAAGCCGTTTTCTTCAGGAGGGTTATGGCTGCCGGTGATCATCACCCCGCCGTCGATGCGGAAGAAGACTCTGGCGTAGTAGAGCATCGGCGTTACCACAGTCCCAAGGTCTATGACCAGGCAACCACTGGCCATCAGGCCGTTCACCAGGGCATCCCGCAGCCTCCCGGAGCTGAGGCGGTTGTCCCGTCCTACCAGCACCTGGTTTGAGCCGTGCTCCTGGACGTAGGTCCCGAAAGCCTGTCCGATCAGCCTGGCTGTCTCGTCGGTGAGGTCCTGCCCGGCATGGCCGCGGATGTCATACTGCCGGAAGATCAGGGGGTTTATGCTCAATTACAGCACCTCCTTATAGCCCTGCTCATGCAGAGCGCTGATCACTTTTTTGATCTCCTGGGCGTGTTCCTTGTGGCAGATCAGGATGCTATCCCGTCCTTCCACCACGATCAGGTCTTCCACGCCCAGGGTGGCGACTACCTTGTCAGAGGTTAATACCAGGGTGTTGTTGGTGTCGACCAGGACACCCCTGCCCTCCAGGCAATTCCCCCGTTCGTCCTTTTCCTTGTATGACTCCAGCGCAGTCCAGGAGCCGACGTCGTCCCAGCCGAAATTTCCGGGCAGCACCAGCACGTTACCCGCCTTTTCCATCACTCCGTAATCAATGGAGATCTTCGGCAGATCGGTGAAAATCTTAAGCAGTGTTGAATCATAACCCTCGGTGCCAAAAGCGCCGGCGATCTGTAACAGGCCTGCGTGAAGCCCGGGCAGGCGCCTCTCGATTTCATGGAGGATCAGGTCCGCTCTCCAGACAAAGATGCCGCTGTTCCAGTAATAGTTGCCGCGCGCCAGGTACTCCAGGGCGCGCTCGTAATCGGGTTTTTCCGTGAACCTGTCGACCAGGTAGGCCGGGTTACCCTCGATGACATCATATAGCCGTCCGCTGGCGATGTAGCCGAAGCCCGTCTCCGGGCGGTTCGGGGTGATGCCGATGGTGACCAGGGCGCTTCCGGGTGCGGCGGCCGCCACCGCGCTCTCCAAGACCTCGCAGAAGTGCTCCTCATCTGCAATGTAGTGGTCGGCGGGCAGGACGATCATCACCCCGTCCGGGTCCCTCCGGGAGATCGCTACCGCCGACAGTCCGATCGCCGCCGCCGTATCCCTGCCGACCGGCTCCAGGATGATGTTCTCCTTGAGCACTTCGGGCACCTGGTCGAGAACTAAATCATAGTATGCCTTGCCGGTGACGATGTAAATCTGCTCCGGCTCGACCAATCGCCTGAGCCGGTCCACTGTTTTCTGCAACATCGTCCGGTCGCCCAGCAGGCTAAGGAACTGCTTGGGNNTTGGGGAGGTTCTGGCGGCTCTTCGGCCAGAATCTTTCCCCGCGGCCACCGGCCATGATCACCGCATATGGCATTGGGTTACCCCTTTCGAAAGAATAGTCCAAAGCAAGTTACAGTCCTGGTTGTTATTTATCATAACCGGTTTCGGTTCGAGGTGGGCGGGTCAGGGATGGCAGAGAGAGGAAGTGCCCCATCCTGGTTTATTGTAATCAATAAACGACGCCGGTTCAAGCTCTTTCGAATTTGCATGTCGAATTTGCAGAGTTTTTCCTATACTCGAGCCGGTAATGGAGGAAAGCAGGAAGCCGGCGACGAATTCTTTAGCAAGCGGCTGGCTGCCATGATCAGGCAAGATGGCTGTTGACCGTTAGTTGTTGGAGGAGTACATATGCGCCTGCTCTTTCTTACCGATGACCACAAGCGGGGGACTACCCCCGCCAACCGGAAGGACAACTTTCCCGCCACCCTGGCCGCCAAGCTGCGGGAGGTGGCGGATATCGCCAGGGAGCGGGAAGTGGACTACATCCTGCACGGGGGCGACTTCTACGACGTGCCGGCCCCGGCCATCAGCGTCTGTGCCGACTTTCTGGAGATCTACCAGCAGTTTCCGGCCCCGGTCTATATCATTGCCGGCAACCACGACCTGTTCGGGAATAATGAGGAGACGCTGCCCCGCACCATGCTAGGTCTGGCCGCCCGGGTGGGGATCGTCCGGATGATCGGCCGGGCGCCGGTCTATCTGACCAAGGGCGATCTGCGGCTCCAGCTTACGGGGCGGGGCTACCACTTCGAGATGGACCGCCGCGACCCCCGGGAGGATTACGTGGTGCAGAAAAGGAATTGCGACTACGCCATCCACATGGTGCACGGGATGCTGCTCGACCGGGCCTCCTTCCCGGGCCCCTTCTATACCCTGGTCGAGCAGATCTGGGAGACCGAGGCGGACTTCACCTTGGCCGGCCACAACCACCTGGGGTTTGCGGATGCAGAACGGGACGGCAGGCGCTTTCTCAACCCCGGCGCCCTGGCGCGTCTCTCCAACCACCCCCTGGAGATGCGGCGCCCGGTCCAGGTGATCTATATCGACTTGGGCGGCAGCCGGCCGGTATTCGAGAAGATCAGGTTGCAGAGCGCCCCGCCGGGAGAGGACGTCCTGGACCGGAGCATGCAGGAAGAGGCCTCCTTCCGGGAGGAGCGGCTGGCCGGTTACCTGGCGGAGATCAAGGCCGCCGGCTCCTATCAGAGGGCGGACGTGCGGCTCCTGGTGGAGGAGATCGCCCGGAGCGAGCAACTGGAGCCCAGGATCAGGTCAGAGGCCCTGCGGCGCGTCGGCCTGGCCGAGGAGGCGCTGGCCCGGGGGGAGGGCGAGTCATGAGCAGTTTGCGCAAGTTGACGGTGGAGAATTTTCAGTCCCACGAACACTCGGAGGTCATCTTCGGACCCGGGCTGAACGTGATCGTCGGGCCCTCGGACTTCGGCAAGTCGGCCCTGGTGCGGGCGCTGCGGTGGCTGTTCTACAACGAACCGCGAGGAGCCAACTTTATCAGTGCATGGGCGCGCACCTGCTGCGTTACCGTAGAAATGGATGACGGCACCAAGATCGCCCGCCTGCGGAGTACAGCCGGCAAGAAAGAGAACCAATACATCTTGCAGCGTCCCGGTGAAAGCGAGCAGGTCTATGTGGACTTGCGCGAGATTTCCCTGGAGATCATTCGGGCATTAGATGTCAGAAAGGTGCAGGTCGATGAGCACAACAGCGTGGAGCTGAACTTCGGCGCTCAGTTGGACGGGCCATTTTTGCTGGCCGAGAACGGGGCTGTCAGGGCCAAGGTGATCGGGCAACTGGGTGGCGTCCATATCCTGGACTGGGCACAGAAATCGACCGCCACCGACCTCCGCCGCCTGCGGGAGGAGGATGGACAGCTGGCTGCCGGCATCGCTGGTATCGAATCGGCTCTCGGCGGCTACACCCACCTGACGGATTTGGAGACCGGGATCAGACGCCTGGATGAGAAGGTCGCCCGGATGGAAGTCATCACTGCTGCCGTGGCCTCCCTGGAAGAACTGCAACGCCAGAGGCGGGAGTCGTCAATCGCCCTGGCGGAGGCCGATCAGGCCTTGACAGCCCTTGACCTTCTGGAGCAGGCCGAGGAACGGACGCGGAAACTGGAATCCATAGCCCTGCTCTACAGAAACCTGTCGGCCATCTCCGACGACCTAAGTCAGGTGGAGCAGCAACTGGAATCGTCCCTGGGCAGGATCGCCGTCCTGGTGATGCTGGGCGAGGCCGAACAGCGGTTGGGCAGCCTGGAAACCTTGCTTGGAGACTATGCAAGACTGGTTCAATTGGACGGAGAGATCTCCCAGACTGCCGGTCAAATGGCCAGAGCCGAAAAGGTTGCCGGCCGTACCGGCGCTGTGCCCGAGGCCGAGTCCGCCGTACAGCGGGTTGATGCCTTGTATCGTCAGTGGTCGGAGTTGACCGGGGCGGCCGGTGACCTGGCGGCAGTGACGGCTTCCTGGCAGGATTCCGACCGGATAGCAGTCCAGACCGTAAACCTGGAAAGGATCGACGCCTGTCTGGCGGCCGCCGGTGATGGTTTGCAAACGCTACATATTATATCTGAACTCTGGCAGGATTGGCAGGAGGAAGAGGTCAACTACCATGGAGCAAGCCTGGCGGCAGAGCGTTATCAGAAGGAAATGGAGCAGTTGTTGGATGATTACGGCAAGTTGCTGTCCCGCCTCGGCCGCTGCCCGGTCTGCTTCGGCGATTTGACGCCGGAGGCGGTCGGGCGCGCCCTGTCCGAGTACCGGTAAACTCAAGTGCTGAGTGCTGAGTGAAAAAGCAAAAACAAAATCAAGCGCTCATTACTCATCACTAAAAAGAGTGGGGGGATGATGGTGCAGGCGCCAAAGGAGCAGGCACAGTACGACAAGCAGATCAACCACCTCAAGGATGCGCTACGCAGATCCAGGGACCTGCGGTCGCGGGCGCTCAGCCAGAAGGAGTTGCTGGAGCAGCAGCGGGGGAAGCTGTACCAGAAGGCGGCGGAGTTTGGGGTCAAGCCCGAGGAGTTGGAGCAGAAGATCGCCGCCCTGAAAGAGGAGATGGACCGGCTGCTGGCGGAGGCCAATGGGCTGATCCCCTGGGAGTTGCTGAAGGAGCAGGGTCAATGAGCAGCGACTTGGGCGCCCTCAAGCAATCCCTCGACCGGGTCAAGGCGGTCTACCACCGGCAGCGGGGCGAAGAGCTGAAACTGCTGCAGGATAAAGAGGCACGGGAGAAGCGCCTGGTAGAAGTCAGGGACAGCGTCGAGTGCTTGGAGAGAGTGCGCCTGCTGCTCCAGGAGGCGGCCAGCCACGCCCGGGAACAGGGGCGGCGCCAGGTGGAGTTCATGGTCACCCAGGCCCTGCAGTTCGTCTTCGGGGGCGACCTGGACTTCAAGGTGGTGATCGAGGATAAGCGCGACCGGCCAGAGGCGGAGTTTTACGTGGGCTCCAACTACGGGGGAGACCTGAGGGTGGAGACGGCGCCCCAGGACGCCCGGGGCGGTGGAGTGGTCGACGTGATCTCCCTGGCCCTGCGCCTGGCCCTGCTGCAGGCCTTTCGCCCGCCGGTGGGCGGCCCGGTGATCCTGGACGAACCGGCCAAGCACGTTTCCGAGGAGTTCTCGCCCCAGGTGGCCCAGTTTTTGAAGAGCTTCAGCCAGAGCCTCGGACGCCAGGTGATCATGGTATCCCACAACCAGCACCTGGCCGACTCCGCCGATGTTGCCTACCTGGTGGAGATGTCCCGGGGGCGAAGCAGCGTGCGGCGCGTCCGCTGAATAAGTGGGCACCCGATGGAATCAGGTAGTATAAACTTTTTTTCAAAGTAGCTCTGTGTTAAAATCTGTGACGTATGGTTAAAGTGCGGACAGAGCCAGCACGGACGAATTTCAAGGGGGACATACGCGTGACTATCCTGCAGGCTATTGTTATGGGGCTGATACAGGGATTGGGCGAGTTCCTGCCGATCTCCAGTACTGCCCACCTGATCCTGGTGCCCTGGTTTTTCGGGTGGGACGAGAGCGTGTTCAAGTCCTTGGCCTTCGACGTCGCTCTGCACATGGGAACCCTGGTAGCGGTGCTGATCTTCTTCTGGCGCGACTGGGTGCGGCTGATCGCAGCCGCCTGGNNCCGCCTTGCTGAAAGGCAAGGCGACAGTGGAGAGCCGCCTTTTCTGGTGCCTGGTGGTGGCGGTCATCCCCGGAGGCATCTTTGGCATACTGCTAGAGAGTAAGGCGGAAAACGCCTTGCGCAGTCCATTGCTGATCGCGTTCATGCTGATCATCATGGGTTTGGTGCTCTATTGGGTGGACATCCAGGGTTCCAAGCGCCTCAAGCTGGAGAAGGTCACCCTGGGCGCCAGCCTCCTGATCGGCTTCTCACAGGCGCTGGCTATCATCCCCGGTGTTTCCCGCTCCGGGATCACCATGACTGCCGGTCTGGCCACCGGTTTCACCCGGGAGGCGGCGGCACGCTTTTCCTTCCTCCTGTCGGCGCCAATTATCCTGGGGGCGGGGCTGGTTGAGGTGCCGCACCTATTAAAGGTGCCTGGGGCGATCTCCCCTAATTTTTGGATCAGCGTTGTCGTGTCGTTATTGGCCGGCATGGCCAGCATCGGTTTCCTGCTGCGCTACCTACAAAAGAAGAGCTTCGCTCCCTTCGTCTGGTATCGCCTGTTGCTGGGCGTACTGGTGATCGTGGTGTTCCTGGTGCGCAGGTAGGATCTATTCGGGCCCCAGATATTGTCGCCGGTTTTCTCGTACAGCTCGCGCCCGAAGTTGATCGCCAGGTTGACGCCCGGCGATAAAAACATTACAATAGGGAATGCGAGTCGTTCGGGGTGTAGCTCAGCTTGGCAGAGCGCACGGTTCGGGACCGTGAGGTNNCAAATCCTTTCACCCCGACCATATTATTTTCTGTAAGGCTTGTGGCATAAGGATTCTAGGACTTATTAAACAATTTACGGGGTGGCGAACAAGACTCTAGAAACCTTGAAATAGCGGTATGTATCCGCAAGCATGCAGACAAGTCGGCGGACAATTTTATGGAAGAAAGCTGGAAACCGCATATTTCTGCGGTTTTTCTTTTGAGCCGCGATGTTTATTAAACGACGGTTTTTATTTCTTAGAATGCCAGCGAAACCATAATGAGAGGAAAAATTACCTTTGTCCGCATGGGGATAAAGGTGCCGCATGCGATTGCTCTCTGATGTCAGGATATGGTACAATGTGGATAAGCGAGGTGGTATCAAATGGCCATTGAAAGATTGGCTGAGGAAATAAGAAAGCTGACTCCCCAACAAAAAAAGGAGTTATTCCGTAAGCTGGAAATTGCTCTTCCTGACCCTGAAAAGGAAGAATTGCGCGGCGGCCCAGACGATCCCCTGGCCGAGTTAATCGGCATGTTTAAGGGACCGGGTACCGGTTCCCGCAAGTATAAGGAGGATCTATATGGAGGCGAACGACCTCTCTAAACTATTTATTGATTCAGGCGCTTTTATCGCCCTAATAGATGAACACGATTCACTACACCAGGTATCCCAAGCCTTTTATAAAGCACTAAACAAGCGGACAAGCCTTATCACTAGCCTGACGGTTGTTTCGGAAACCTATACCTGGCTACGCTATCATGGCAGTTATGACCTTGCTTCCCGATTCCTCGGTATTATCGAGCGGTCTGAAAAAACCGGGGATTTAAAAGTAATCCTTCCAGATGAAGAAACGAAGAGTAAAACCCATGCCATTCTCAAGAACTATCAGGATCAAGACTTATCCTACAGCGATGCAATGAGCTTTGTGATCCTGGAAAGTATGGGCATCGATGATGTATTTAGTTATGATTCACATTTTTACATTATCAAACGAATCCTATGGCCAATTGTCAAGAAAGTTTGAATCCTATGGAATCAATGTTCAACCAGCTTTTTCTCATATGTAACGCGTTACATATGAGAAAAACTTTGGTTATCATGCCTACAAAAGCGGAACGGCCATAGAGCTTATTATGATCGCCTTGAACCACTCCAGCGTTGCCAGTACAAAACGGTATATTGGCCTTACCCAGGATGACATTGACAATGTGTATATTTCGACCTGTCTGTAACCTTGGGCCAATTGGCCCAAGGTTTGAAAGAACATAATCCATGCCGATCGCCTGCTTATGTTTTGTTCATGGCAATTGCTCCCAAGGCAGTAATTGCCCCTGCCGGCCAGGGCCTCACTGCCACATAGTCAGAAGGGGCTTTCATGAACCAACCACAGTATCATTGTGTCCTATTGCCCTAAGAGACGACTACTAGTAGAACGATTCCTAAATAACGTTGCAATCTGTTAGATTTTGGCTTATAATTCTCCTATAAACTTTAAGGAGGGTTATGAGCATGCCGTTTGAAAGCACAAGGGCAAAGTTCAATTTCACTCCCGGAGAAATAGCCAAATTGGAAACGATCGCCAAGTCCAGAACAGAAAGCATGAGCAGCATTGAAAGAGCAAAAATTCTTTTAGCCTATTATCACGGAGCAACAGTATCGTCCGTTGCGCGTACCTTGAAAATCAATCGCCCCAAGGTAGAAAGGCATATTTCCAAAGCATTGGACCTGGGTGTTGAAGCGGCCCTCGAAGATCTTCC
>PLQY01000043.1 GCA_003160265.1 Peptococcaceae bacterium
GGTTCTGCCTGTCCTGATTCTGTTGTTGCTGGGCGCGCTGTTGCTGCTGTCGCTGATCCTGCTGCGCCTGTCTCTGGTTGTTCTGGTTCTGCCTGTCCTGATTCTGCTGTTGCTGGGCGCGCTGCTGCTGTTGCGGCTGCGCGGGCTGTTGCCGCTGCGCCGGCTGTTGCTGAGCGTGTTGCGGCTGACCCGCTTGATCATGCTTGTCGCCTTGCCTCTGATCCTGCGCCGAGGCTGGAACGGCCATTCCAAGCGCCAACGCCAGGGCTGCCGTAGTGAAGATGAGTTTCGCATTCATAGGAGGTTCCTCTTATTACTTGCATCTCGTTAACTGCCGCTTGCTCCGGAGCAAGCTTCCTGTTGTCGAATGGACTGGACTCCGGATACCTTCAGCCGATACGGCCAGTCACACCCCACCGCGTTCTCCGCGCTTGAGGGCTACTGCACTCAGGCTCTTCTGTAAGTTTGGGCGGGTCTCGAAATCATGTCTGATTCGTTTTGCTCATCGTCGAAGAGCCTCTCCGCAGCCCATCCGCCCCATCCGCAGCCCATCCGGCCCAAATGTTGGTAATCCCGCTTGCCATCAGCCGAGCTTGGCGCTCAGGCTGGCTACCACAAACGAAGCTGGAGGTCGCTTTCTGCCCCCTGCCCCTCAAATCCCTGATCTCCGATGACGAACCAGTAATCACCAACCACTAACCACTAACCACTAACCACCATTTTAGCCCTGTTTTTGCTTATGCTTCGGGTTCTCGCAGAGAACCATCACCCTGCCCTTGCGGCGAATGATCTTGCATTTCTCGCAGATGGTCTTCACAGAAGCCCGCACCTTCATCGAAAACGCCCCTTTCAGCAGCCATGTGACGTATGATTTTCTGTACGACGGATAAACTTATTTAAAACGATAGACAATCCGTCCCCGGGTCAGATCGTATGGCGAGAGCTCCACAGTAACTTTGTCTCCCGGCAGGATACGAATAAAGTTCATCCTGATCTTGCCGGAAACATGGGCCAGCACCCGGTGGCTGTTCTCCAGTTCCACCCGGAACATGGCGTTAGGCAGGGCCTCGATCACCTTGCCTTCGACTTCAATTACATTTGGCTTGGACTTGGGCATGTCATTTCTCTACCCCCTCGTTCGGACTCTTACCAACCACGGTTTCCATAAACCCGGCAATCACCCTGCGAACCTCGACGTTACCAACCTGTTGACCGGCTTCCCATTGCTGCGCCAGATGTTCCGCCACTGCCGGGTAAAACCGCAGGTGCTTGATATTCTTGCGCTTGGGATTTTCTATCCGGCGCTTATCACCGTTTACCAGGTAAACAAAAGCTTCATCTATTATCTCCAGAACGAGGTAAGGTTCACCCCGGTCACGGCCACTTTTGGACACTGCCAGTTGTCCGATAACTGCATTGTCATCCTGAGCCATTTTGGTCGTTGGTCGTGGGCCGTTGGTCGTTGGGATTTGCAGGTCTTTCTGCGTACCCACTTTGGTCGTTGGCATTTGGCCATTGGTCGTCGGATGCATGCTGTCCTTTTTTCTATTCATTGAAAACCAACACCTTGTTTTTTATTTCAACTGGTAACCGCCAACCACTAAACTTGGGTCAGGATTTCCGGTTGCCCCCCGGTGATCAGGACAGTATGTTCAAAGTGAGCCGACAGACTGTGATCCCTGGTCACTGCCGTCCAGTGGTTGGGCATCACCATCACCTCATAGGTTCCCACATTGACCATGGGCTCAATGGCAATAGTCATCCCGGGCTGCAACCTCGGCCCCATCCCGGCCCTGCCGAAGTTGGGGACCTGGGGTTCTTCGTGCATGCGAGCGCCAACGCCATGCCCCACAAAGTCTCGCACCACCTGGTAGCCGTGCGCTTCAACGAACTGTTGCACCGCCGCCGAGATGTCTCCAATCCGGTTGCCGGGTACCGCCCGCCCGATCCCTTCAAAAAGGGACTGCCGGGTTACCTGAAGCAGCCGGGAGGCCTCGGCTGAGATCTCCCCGACCGGAAAGGTGAGGGTCGCATCACCAACGTAACCGTGGTACACTGCTCCAATGTCAATGCTAATAATATCCCCGTTTTCCAGTTTCTTTAAACCCGGAATCCCGTGAACCACCTCTTCGTTTACCGAAGCGCAGATGCTTGCGGGGAACCCCTGATATCCGAGAAACGCCGGTTCTGCACCCTCCCTGCGCATGAACTCGTCTGCAAACTGATTAAGTTCACCGGTGGTGACCCCGGGCACGACCCGCTTGCCCAGTTCCTGCAGGGCCAGGGCCACGATCCGCCCAGCCTCCCGCATGTTCGAGACCTCCCGGGCCGATTTCAAAGTGATCATCTATCAAGACTCCCTAATAGGCCAAGTATTGCGTCCCACACGGCGTCGATCCCCGGTTCCCCGTCGACATCCCGGAGCAGACCGCGCTGCCGGTAAAACTTCAGCAGGGGGGCCGTCTTATTGGTATAGACCCGCATCCGGTCACTGACAGTCTCCGGGGTGTCGTCGCTGCGCTGATAGAGCTCGCCCCCACAACGGTCACAGATCCCATCCTGCTTGGGAGGATTGAAGACCAGGTGGTAGGACGTCCCGCATTGGCGGCAGATCCGGCGCCCGGTCAAACGCTCCACCAGGACTGCCGGAGCAACCTTGATGTTGAGCACCAGATCGAGCTTCATTGACAGTTCATCCAGCAGCCGCTCCAAGGCCTCCGCCTGGGGGATGGTGCGGGGAAACCCGTCCAGCAAGAAGCCGGCCTTGCAGTCCAGTGCCTGCACGCGCTCCCTGACAATCCCGATGGTGACCGCATCCGGTACCAGTTCACCGGCGTCCAGGTAAGACTTGGCCTGGCGCCCGAGGTCGGTGCCAGATCTGATCGCCTCCCGGAAGATGTCCCCGGTGGCAATGTGGGGTATTTTACAGTATCCGCTAATCCTCTCCGCCTGGGTGCCTTTCCCGGCACCAGGCGGGCCCATCAACAAGATCCTCATCCTTGCCTCTCCACTCCATTTCGAAAGGCCTACTTCATGAAGCCCTGATAATGCCGCATCAATAGGTGCGACTCGAACTGCTTCATCGTCTCCAGCGCCACGCCCACCACGATCAACAGGGCTGTCCCCCCGAAGTACAGGGAGGAGATGCCGGTGGCGGCGATCATGAAGTTCGGGAGTACGGCGATCAGCGCCAGGAAGATGGCGCCGGCCAGGGTCAGCTTGGTCAACACCCGGTTGATATATTCCCCGGTTGGTCGACCGGGGCGCAACCCCGGCACGAAGCCGCCGTACTTCTTCAAGTTGTCGGCCACATCCATCGGATTGAACACGATCGCCGTATAGAAGTAGGTGAAGAAGATGATCAACAGGGCATACACCACGGAGTTCCAGGCAGTCCCGAACTGCAACTGCCTGGCGATATTCTGGGCGATCGGGCTGTTGATCCACTGGGCGATCTGCATCGGGAACATCAGGATGGACATGGCGAAGATGATCGGGATCACGCCGGCCTGGTTGACCCGCAGCGGTATGTGAGTGCTCTGCCCACCGTAGACCTTGCGCCCCATCACCCGCTTGGCGTACTGCACCGGTATCCGGCGCGTGCCCTCGTTGACCGCCACCACGGCGGCGATCACCAGCAGTCCCAACAGGGTCAGCACGAGCACGCTCCACCAGCCGATGGAGCCCGCCTGCAACAGCTTGAAGGTGTTGACCGCCCCGCTCGGGAGCCGGGAGACGATGCCGGCGAAGATGATCAGTGAGATCCCGTTGCCGATCCCCTTCTCGGTGATCAGCTCACCCAGCCACATCAGGACGGCAGTCCCTGCAGTCAGGCTGACGGCGACCAGCAGATACTCCCCTAGGCCTGGGTGTAGCAGGATGACCTGTCCGCCGGTAAGTGCGGTCGGGTGGCCTAGCGCAATCGACATGCCGACTGCCTGGATAAATCCGAGCGCTACGGTACCGTAACGTGTGTACTGCGTGATAATCTTCCGCCCGGCTTCCCCCTCCTTGGAGAGCTGCTCCAGCTTGGGAATGACCACGGTCAGCAACTGGATGATAATGGAGGCGTTGATGTACGGCGTTATGCTCATGGCAAACACCGACAGATTCTTGAACGCCCCGCCGGAGATCATGTCAAAGAACCCTAGAAAAGCGCTCGACGAGATCAACTTTGCCAGCGCAGCCTGGTCGACGCCAGGCACAGGTATGTGCACCCCCACCCGGAACACTAGAAACATCAACAGGGTGAAGAGCACCTTGCGCCTGAGATCGCCCAACTTCCATGCAGCTTGAACCGATTCCAGCACCTAGATCACCTCAACCTTGCCGCCGGCGGCCGCGACCTTCTCCACCGCACCCTTGCTGGCGCCGTGCACCTTGACAAAGAGCGGGCGGTCGATCTCGCCCTTGCCCAGCAGCTTGATCTTCAGACTGCGCTTCCTGACAATTCCCTCCTGGTAGAGGACCTCCGGCGTGACCTCGGTCCCGGCGTCCAGCCGGCTCAAGTCGCGGAGGTTGACGATTGCCATCTCTTCCCGCTGAATATTGGTGAATCCTCGTTTGGGGATTCGCCGGTACAGCGGCATCTGCCCACCTTCGAAGCCACGGCGCACCCCGCCCCCGGACCTTGCCTTCTGGCCCTTGTGCCCTCTCCCGGCGGTTTTACCAATGCCCGACCCAATGCCCTGGCCCTTACGAGTCGGCTTCTGGCGGGATCCCGCTGCCGGGCTTAGCTCATGCAGTCTCACTCGTTGTTCTCCCCTTCCCGCCGCGCGCCCGCTTTGGGCGGGCACTCGGGTACCACCGTCACCAGGTGCCGGACGTGTTTGATCATGCCCCTTATAGACGGCTGGTCGGCCTGGATTACCGAGGTATTCATCTTGCCCAGCCCCAGGCCCCGCAAAACCTTACGCTGCTGCTCCGGATAGCCAATCGGGCTGCGGACCAGGGTAATCTTCAACATGTCTGCCATTATTAACTCCCCCCAATTGGGATGCCAACAACCATTTTAGCCAATTAGCTCCTGGACGGTCTTGCCACGCATCCTGGCTACATCCTCAACCCGCTTCAGGCTCTTGAGACCTTCGATGGTGGCGTGCACCATGTTGTGAGAGTTGGAAGAACCGAGGGACTTGGTCAGGATGTCCTGGATCCCCGCCGCCTCAAGCACCGCACGCACCGGGCCACCAGCGATCACGCCGGTACCTGGAGAAGCCGGTTTCAGCAGCACCTTGCCGGCGCCAAACTCGCCGGTGACCGAGTGGGGAATGCTGGTGCCCTTCATGGTGACTTCGATCAGACTCTTCTTGGCATCCTCGATTCCCTTTCTGATCGCCTCCGGCACCTCTCCGGCCTTGCCCAGGCCGGCGCCCACATGACCCTGACCGTCTCCGACGACCACCAGGGCGCTGAAGCTGAACCTGCGGCCGC
This sequence comes from Peptococcaceae bacterium, assembly GCA_003160265.1. GTDB lineage: Bacteria > Bacillota > DSM-12270 > Thermacetogeniales > Thermacetogeniaceae > Palsa-1188. The sequence continues at coordinate 5,434 of PLQY01000043.1, forward strand.
CCTTAACCACTTTGGCAACCCGGTTGATTGTCACTACCTTTTCTGTTAACTCCAGAGAGTTGGGATCTATGCGCAAAACGACTGTTCCCTCCCTTGACCCCTAGAAATCCAGGCCTTGTTCCCGGGCTGCTTCAGCAAGCGCAGCAACCCGGCCATGGTAAAGGTTGCCGCCCCGGTCAAAAACGACCCTAGTGATTCCTTGAGCCAGCGCCCGTTCGGCGATCAGCTTGCCGACACTGCGGGCAGCCTCAAGGTTCTTGCCGATGCCATCGCCGGCCCGGAACTCCGGAGCCAGGGTGGACGCGGCAACCATCGTCCGTCCCTGCATGTCGTCGATAACCTGGGCATAGATGTGACTGAGGCTCCGGTATACACACAGCCGGGGCCGATCCGGGGTACCGAACACCTTTTTCCGGACCCGGATGTGTTTGCGCTGACGAATTTCCTGTCGCGACTGATTTTTCGGCATTCTTCTCACGCCCCTTACTTCTTACCCTTAACCCCAGCCTTGCCAACCTTGCGTCTGATTATCTCATCATCATACTTGATGCCCTTGCCCTTGTAAGGCTCCGGNNCCGTTCCTTGTCGATGCCGTTGATGCTGATCCTGTTCGGCGCCGGCACCTCGATGCTCAGGTTTTCGCCCGGGTCGATCTCCACCGGGTGTGCGTAACCCACCGTGAGCACCAGCTTGTCACCCTGCTTGGCCGCCCGGTAGCCCACCCCCACCAGTTCCAAATTACGGGAGAAACCGTTGGTCACACCGGTCACCATGTTCTGCAGCAGCGCTCTGGTCAGCCCGTGCAGCGCCCGGTGCTGCTTCTCGTCTGATGGACGGGTCACCACCAGGCTGGCGTCCTGACGGGCTATCCCGATGTCCGGGTGCATCTCTCTCTTCAGCATTTNNCATTCCTTTGGGTCCCTTGACCTCCACCAGGTTGCCGTCGATCCTCACGTCGACTCCTGCCGGTATCGTCACCGGAAGGCGTCCCACTCTGGACATGGTGTCACCTCCCTTACCAAATGTAGCAGATAACTTCTCCGCCCAACCCGTCCTGCCTGGCCTGCTTATCCGTCATCAGACCCTTGGGAGTCGAGATAACGGCGATTCCCAGGCCTCCCAGCACCTTCGGGACCTCGTCTTTTTGCACGTAGACACGCAAACCGGGTTTGCTGATCCGCTTCAAACCGCTAATGACCTTTTGCTTATTGGGTCCATATTTTAAATACAGGCGCAGCACTCCCTGCTTACCGTCTTCGATCTTGTCGTAATTCCGTAGAAAACCTTCAGCCTTCATGATCTCGGCGAGTGCCCGCTTCATCCTGGAATTCGGGATTTCCACGCGCTCCTTGTATGCCTGGTTTCCGTTACGAATGCGGGTCAGGAAATCCGCGATCGGGTCTGTCAACATCTGTCGCCTTAGCCTCCTCCGCTAGGAAGTGTGAGGTGAGAGGTTCCACATCCCGCTTCCCACTTCTCAATTACCAACTGGCCTTGACCACGCCAGGGATCTGCCCCTTGAATGCCAGTTCCCGGAAACAGATCCGGCACATTCCAAATTTACGCAAGTAGGCACGCGGCCGCCCACAGAGCTTACAGCGGTTATATGCCCGGACTTTGAACTTCGACGTCCTCATCTGCTTGGCAACCAATGACTTTTTGGCCACTAACATCCCTCCTAATTTGAGAGGTGAGAGGTGTGGGGTTAGAGGTGAGATTCTTGTCGGCATTGGCTGGGCCAACGTCTCCTTCTATTCCCACTTCTCACTTCCCGCATCCCACTTCTGTAATGCTAGCTTTCCCGAAATGGCATGCCCACCAGGCGGAGTAAGTCCCGCGCTTCCTCATCGGTCTTGGCGGTGGTCACGACGGTAATATCCATACCCCGAACCTTGTCGATCTTGTCATAGTCGATCTCCGGGAAGATCACCTGCTCCCTTAGTCCCAGGGTATAGTTGCCCCGGCCGTCGAAGGCCCTGGGTGTAACCCCCCGGAAGTCACGCACCCTGGGCAGGACCACGTTGACCAGCTTGTCGACGAAGTCGTACATGCGGTTGCCCCGTAGAGTGACCCTGCAGCCGATCTTCATCCCGGCACGCAGCTTGAAGGCCGCGATCGACTTGCGGGCCTTGGTCACCACCGGACGCTGGCCGGTGATCGTGGTCATATCGTTCACAGCCGCCTCCAGCGACTTGGGATTCTGGATCGCCTCGCCGACGCCCATGTTGACGACAACCTTGCTCAGGGCAGGTACCTGCATCACGTTCTTGTAGCTGTATTTCTTGATCATCTGTGGAATGATCTCCTGACGGTAGCGCTCTTTCAGCCCCATCACCATGCCTCCCTAATTGCGAGTAATGAGTTATGCGTGATGAGTGATGAGTTTACATCCAAGACAACCAAACCCTCGAATTTTTTATCTTTTCACTCATTACTCAGTACTCATCACTCATGACTTCTTTTACTGCTGCGAGTGATGAGTTTACATCCAAGACAACCAAACCCTCGAATTTTTTATCTTTTCGCTCATTACTCAGTACTCATCACTCATGACTTCTTTTACTGCTTGTCGATAAGTTCCCCACACTTCTTACATGCCCGATAGTACTTCTGCTCAACCAGCTTCTTGGACACACGGGTCGGCTGATTGCACTTGCCGCAGACCAGCATCACGTTGGAACCGGCGATTGGGGCTTCTTTCTCCACGATCCCCCCCTGCGGCAGCGAACGGGTGGGGCGACTGTGGCGCTTGGCAACGTTTACCCCCTCGACGATCACCCGCTGGGTGGCGGGATAGACCTGGATCACCTTTCCCCGCTTGCCCGCGCTCTTCCCAGCCAATACCAGCACTGTATCTCCCTTACGTACATGAACCTTGCGCTGAACGCCTTCATGTAGACCATTCTTACGTTGGATCATCTGTTTCCTCACCCCTGCCTGTGCTTGTTACCGCTCAAGTAATTCAGTTTTTCGTGAGTGACGACTCATCGCTTATTCTTTTATACTCATCACTCAACACTCAGCACTCAGCACTGTGCTTATAGCACCTCAGGCGCCAGAGAGACAATCTTCATGAAATCCTTGTCCCGGAGTTCCCGCGCCACCGGACCGAAGATACGAGTTCCGCGAGGGTTTTTCTGTTCGTTGATGATTACTGCCGCATTCTCGCTGAATTTGATATAAGAACCGTCCGGACGGCGGATCTCCTTGCGCGTCCTTACCACCACCGCCGTCACTACCTCGCCCTTCTTGACCATACCACCGGGGCTGGCCTCCTTCACGGAGGCGATGATGATGTCGCCGACCGAGGCATACCGGCGCAGAGACCCCCCCATCACCCGGATGCACATCAGCCTCTTGGCGCCGGTGTTGTCCCCCGCCCTAAGCATTGTCTGCGGCTGTATCATCTACTCCGGCCCCCTTTTTGGCTACGTTCCTGTCTGCAGTCCGGGCCAGAACCTCTGCCACCCGCCACCGCTTCTCCTTGCTCAAGGGGCGCGTCTCCATGATCCGCACCTTGTCCCCCATTTTGCAGGCATTGGTCTCGTCATGGGCTTTGAACTTCTGCGACTTGGTCACTGTCCGCCCGTAAAGAGGGTGCCGGACCCTGGTTTCCACCATCACGACCACAGTCTTATCCATCTTGTCGCTGACTACAGTTCCGATGCGTGTCTTACGCTGTGCTCGCTCGTTCAACTGCCTGTGCCCCCTATCAGCCTTGACTTACCTGAACATCTCCGGCGCGTAGAGCATCCTGCCGGTTCTGTCTTTCCCGGGCAATCTCTCTCTCCCGGATAATTGTCATGGTGCGGGCAAATGCCTTGCGCACCTCCCGGATCCGCATCGGGTTCTCCAGTTGCTGTGTCGCCAGTTGGAAGCGAAGCCGCCACAGTTCATCCTTCAAATCGAGCAATTTTCTCTCCAACTCGTCATCTGTCAGGTCCCGCAGATCCTTAACCTTCTGTACCGGCATCACTACCACCCGCTTCCTGCCGTTTTATGAACTTGCTCTTGATCGGAAGCTTGTGACCCGCTAGGCGCATCGCCTCCCTGGCAGCATCCTCCGGCACACCGGCCAGTTCGAACAACATCCGCCCCGGCTTGACTACGGCCACCCAAAAATCGGGTGCTCCCTTGCCGCTTCCCATTCTGGTCTCTGCCGGTTTGGAAGTGACAGGCTGGTCCGGGAAGATCTTGATCCAGACCTTGCCGCCCCTCTTGACGTACCGCGTCATGGCAATACGGGCGGCCTCGATCTGGCGNNTACTCCCCGAAGGTAATCTCGAAGCCGCGGTTGATCTTGCCGGTCGGCCAGCGCAGGTGCTGCTTGCGATAGACCACCCTTTTGGGCATCAACATGGTTAACCCTCGCCCCCTTCGGCACCGGACGCTCCCTGTTGGCGCCCTGCCCGTTCCGGGTTCCCGGTGGGCACGGACCCGCCACCACCGCCAGGTGCCCGCTCTGCCGGACGCCGTGCCCGGTCCGCCGGACCCGTCGCCGCCGCCTCAGCGGGCGCGGAGCGTTTCTTTTTCTCAGGCAGGATCTCGCCCCGGTAAATTTTCACCTTGACCCCGATCTTGCCGTAAGTGGTAGTGGCCTCCGCAAAACCGTAATCAATGTCGGCACGCAGGGTCTGGAGGGGCACCTTGCCTTCGCTGTGCCATTCGCTGCGGGCCATTTCCGCACCGCCCAGCCGGCCGCCGACACCGATCCTGATACCCTGGGCGCCCATACGCATCGAGCGGGAAACCGCCTGTTTCATCGCCCGGCGAAAGGCAATGCGCTTCTCCAACTGAGAAGCCACGTTTTCTGCCACCAGTTGGGCTTCCAGTTCCGGGCGCTTGATTTCGACGATATTGACGTTCACCTGCTTGCCGGTCATCCGCTCCAGGTCCTTCCGCAGCAGTTCCACCTCGGTCCCGCCACGCCCGATGACGATGCCCGGTTTGGCGGTATGGATAGTGAGGCGCACGCGGTTNNTCGCGGTTGGCGACTCTTTCGATCACGATCCTGGAAACACCGGCCACGAACAGCTTCTTCTTGATGTAAGTGCGCAGGGCAATATCCTCATGCAGCAAGTCGCGATAGTTTCTGCCGGCATACCACTTGGAATCCCAATCCCTGATAATCCCCAGCCGAAAGCCGATCGGGTTTACCTTCTGTCCCACTGCCTACCCCTCCTTTCCATCAGCTACTACCACTGTTATGTGACAAGTCCTCCGTCGCTT
>PLQY01000004.1 GCA_003160265.1 Peptococcaceae bacterium
TGTTCCAGATCGTCCAGCCGGACCGGGCCTACTTCGGACAGAAGGATGCCCAGCAGGTCCTGGTGATCAGGAAAATGGCGACCGACCTGAACCTGCCCCTGGAGATCGTCACCTGCCCCATCGTGCGGGAGGCGGACGGCCTGGCCCTCAGCTCCCGCAATGTCTACCTCTCTCCTTCGGAGCGGGAGGCCGCCCTCGCTCTGCCCCGGTCGCTGGGGGTAGGGCGGGAGCTGATTCTTCGGGGGGAGCGGCGGACCGAGCGGGTGCACGCCGCAATCCTGGACGCTTTAACCAACCCGGCGATCAGGGTGGACTACGTGGAAGTCTGCGACGGCCAGACCCTGGCCGATCTGGCCGAACTGCAAGGACCTGTCTTGTTGGCGGCGGCGGTCTGGGTGGGGCGGACCAGGCTGATCGATAATATCTTTCTGGAGGTGCAGCCATGAGCAGGACGATGCTGAAATCGAAGATCCACCGGGCGGTGCTCAGCGAAGCGAACCTCAACTACGCGGGGAGCATCACCATTGATCGGGAGCTGATGGAAGCCGCCGATATCCTGCCCTATGAGCAGGTACAGGTGGTGAACAACAACAACGGCGCCCGGTTCGAGACATACTGCATAGAGGGAACACGGGGTTCCGGGGTCATTTGCCTGAACGGCGCAGCCGCCAGGCGGGGAGAGCCCGGCGATATCCTGATCATCCTGACGTACACCCAAGTTTCCGATGCCGAGGCCCGTACCTATCAGCCCAAAGTGGTGCTGGTGGACGAGAATAACCATTTGAGGTAAGGAGTTAGTAGTCAATCCCCTCCTTTTCACACAAAAGGATTCTTCGGAAGTCGCTTCCAGGAGAACCCTATTGCTCTCGCGGCACTACCAAGTACCTTCCTGAGTAATATCGACGCCGGCGGCCAGCTTGAATTGAACGCCAGGGGTCGGTTCTATCTACCGGCTATAGATGAGCGAGGGGTCAGACGTGACACTTTCGAATTCACCAGCGGTAGCAGTATCGAGATTCCGCCCCGAATAGTTACGGAATTTACTTATGAAATTTTAACATTCTTTTCAGCTTGTTTTCAGGTGAAGGCGTTATTCTTGTATTGTCCCCCTCTATTTTATACCCCGGGCTGAGCCCGGGGCTTTATTTTTTTGCACCGGCAAGCAACCCGCAGGCTTGGGCTGGTGGCTGTCATCCAACGTACGGCGCGAAAACCGGGCCGGCCTGTCCGGAGGATGAAGCTCCCTCTGCAGAGCCCGTATCGGCAAAAGGGGCTTGTGCCGGGGCGCGTCAGGCCTAGGTCTCCTGCCGCCAGGCTTTGCATGGTCGAGTGTCGAGGACCGGGACAATTTGCAGCGCCTTTTTAAAAATTTGTCGTCTCCGGATGAAGGGGTTTGGGCACCAGATATGGTATTTCTATAATATTCGACTTAGACCCTGCTTGGTATACAGTGGGAAATATCGCGAGAGGGGGAATCGTGCCATAAAGCGCAGTATGCGGGGAAGAATAACTACCGGTGCCCCCTGCGCTCACGGAGTTTGGTTGCTTCCATGACCACTGAGCAGGCGTGTATTTAATAGATCTGGCAAACATCTTCCATCAGTGCCGGGGATGCAGACGGGGGGGGTTCAGGTTTGGAAAAGTTGACGATCATGCTGGCGGTGGATATCGGGGCCGGGACCCAGGACATCCTTCTCTACGAGGAGGGGATCCCGATGGAAAACTGCGTCAAACTGGTGCTGCCGTCCCAAACCCGGATCGTGGCGAGACGCCTCGCCCGGGCGACGAGGCACCGGCAGCACGTCTTTATGTGCGGCCACCTGATGGGGGGAGGCCCCGTGGTGAGCGCTTTGAGGAAGCACCTCGACGCCGGATTGCAGGCCTACGCCACGCCCCAGGCGGCCAAGACCGTCCGGGACAACCTGGACGAAGTGGCGGCCATGGGCGTGCAGATCGTCGAGCAGCCGCCCGAGGGCCGCTTCTATGGCCTCTACCTGCAGGACCTCGACCTGGAAAGCCTGCAGCAGGCTTTGGAACTGTTCGACATCAACCTGCCGGGCACCGTGGCCGTTGCGGTGCAAGACCACGGCGAGTGCATCGGCAGGAGCAACCGGAAGTTCCGGTTCGAGCACTGGGAGCGCTTTCTGACCCGGGAGGGCAGGCTTGATGACCTGATCTACGGCGGCCCGAACACGGCATACCGGGAAGTGCCGCCCTATCTGACCAGGATGCTCTCGGTACGGGACACCGTCCCCGGGGCCTTCGTGATGGACACGGGGGCGGCGGCGATCCGGGGGGCGTTGCTGGACCCGCTGGTCAGGGAGCACCAGTCGCAGGGGTTGACGATCGTCAACGTGGGCAATCAGCACACCCTGGCCGCCCTGGTCAGGGGCAACGGCATCCTCGGCCTCTTCGAGCACCACACCGGCCTGCTGACTCCGGACAAGCTGCAAGACTACCTGCGGCGCTTCGTCAGGGGGCAGGTCTCCAATGAGGAGGTCTATGACGACCAGGGGCACGGCTGTGCCTATAGCCCGGGATTCCGGGCTGACAGCGCCGGCAGCCGGGAGTGGCCTTTCATGGCCATCACCGGCCCGCGCCGCCAACTGGCGGAGGGGTTGGGTTACTTTGCGGCTCCCAACGGGGACATGATGCTCAGCGGGTGTTTCGGCCTGGTGGCTGCCGTGCGCGATCTGCTGCAACAGCAGCAGAATATTTTTTGAAGGGAGGCATACCTTTATGAGCGAACAGACGGGTGTCCAGCAGACGTGGGATATGATCATCGTGGGGGCGGGGCCGGCCGGTCTGGCTGCAGCCCTCAACGGGCGGATCCGGGAGAAGAGCGCCCTCATCCTGGCGGCAGGGCGGATGCCGCCGCGCCTTCAGAAGGCCCCCTTTGTCAAGAACTACCCCGGATTCAACGGCATCACCGGGGAGGAACTGTACAAGCGATTTTACCGGCAAGCCCAGGAGATGGGCGTGGAGTTCCGGGAGGAGCAGGTGGAGAACATCTACGCCGGGGTGAACTTCACGGTGGTCACCCGCGGCAACCGGATCTACCTCGGGCGCACCGTGATCCTGGCCACCGGCATCCAGCAGGCCCGCCAACTGCAGGGGGAGCAGGAGCTGGTGGGGCGCGGCCTGGGCTACTGCGTCACCTGCGACGGGCCGCTATACCGGGACAAGGACGTGGCGGTGGTGGGGGAA
>PLQY01000035.1 GCA_003160265.1 Peptococcaceae bacterium
TCCGGCTGGACGATCTGGAACAAAACTCTAGTTGAAAAGGCTTAACGAATCAGTCTTCTATTTCCGCTACGATATTGACCACCGAGGCATCCTTATCTTTAATCCTGAGCGGGACGCTGAAGGCAGAGAGAATCTTTTTGCCGGTAATCGGAGCCGGATTGTAGTCTTCAAAAATGAGGAGGGTTCGCTGGGGGAATCTCTCCGGGTCGAGAAATGCTTTATGTGTTCTGAAGCCATCCTTAATCCCATTCGGGATGTTTTCAATACTCAGCGTATCAATAGCGACAGCCTTCACATTAGGCAGTTCTTGGCGGATAAACTCGGCAGCCTCGGGAGAAACAGTTGGAAAGTTATTTCCATAGGTATTGAAATCAGTGGCTCTAAAATGAGCATGGCCAGTGTTGAAGAAAAGTATATCCGCCTCATGAAGGGCTTCACCCGCAACTTTGATCTCATCAATTGTAACCAGATGATTGGGTTCCCACTTGGAATAGATCATCAAAGGTTTTTTAAAGATAAATTTCTCAATTGGAACCTGATCAATACCACATCCAGCGGGACAAAAATGCCAGGGCGCATCCACATGCGTACCCGCATGAAGATAAATTGTCAGTATTGTGCCATTCCAGTAATCGCCTTTCGCGAGCTGTTCACGGGGAGTGAGTTTAACCTCGGGCAAACCAGGATATACTGGCATGCCTTCATAAATCGGATAGCCTAACTCAACATACTTTGTCATATTTGTTCTCCTTTCTCTTCTCATGTTTCGAGCCGGAAATTAATTAAAACTTCTAAGTACCCAACGTTGCTCATCCAGGCCAATTGTTTAAATTATAGTATCATCTCTCACCCCCTATGTTTCACGAAGTTGATCGAGTATGGTTCTGCTATGAATGTGTTGAGCACAAGATCAAATAGCTAAAACGGCCCTATGATTTCAAGCAGATCATCCCCGGGAGGAGCGATTTCCAATCCATCCTGGGGATGATTTTAAAGATCAGGTGGATCGAAAGCCCTGAGCCTTTGGCAGCCAGAGCAGGAAAGCTCTATCGTCTGGGAGAAATGATAGATAGTGGAAGTCTGGTGGTGTCTGATCTTTAGCCTTGAAACTAATAGCGAAATGGGTGAGCAAAAGTGCCGGTGTCCAGGACAGGGAGACATAAGAACAGGAAAAAAAGGCCGGATGACAGGAAATGCATTCTTTTTCCGCCCGACCATTAGATCGGGCTCCGGCCACCTTGATTGCGAGCGCCGCCTGTTCATTCATATAGAGGGGTTCGGGGGGATCGGATTGATTTTTAAAAATACGGCCAGCAACCAGGCGGACATCATCACTTTAGCATTCTATCACCCCCGGCGCGGCGGCTCAAATCCCGATTTTGACGAGCAGAGCATGCAGATCTTGAGCTTGAAGGCGCGCAACAGACAGGTAATTTCATCGTATTACCGGATCGTCGATCCCTTGCTCGGATGGGACTTTGCTATTGCCGTCGTTCCTTCCAGCGACTCCGCCAGGATCGGTTCCGGCATTGGCGATCTGGCGCAACTGCTCGCCGGACCTGGCCGCACCGATGCCACATCATGCCTGGTTCGCCATACGACAATTCCCAAGCTGGCCTGTGGCGGGGACCGGAAGCTGGAAGTTCATTTAAATTCGATCAGGGTGGCCAGGACGCATCTGATCAGGGGACGAGAGGTATTGTTGCTCGATGACATCACCACAACAGGGAATTCGCTCCGGGCGTGCAGAATTCTTCTGGAACAGAACGGCGCCTCGCTGGTGAAGTGTCTCGCCCTGGCCGAAACGGCCAGTTAAGGAGAAGCAATGTCGGCCATCGTTTACCTGTTGACACTCCTGAAGACCCCCAATTTCAGCCGGAAAAAGACCTGGAAAAGCGTGCCCCTGCTCAGACAGCACGAGCCCTCGGGAATTGCAGAGCTGAGAGACCTGCTGCTTGGTTCTGGTTTCAATCATGAGGAGATCCCCGGACCTGAGGCGCTGAGCGCCGCTTACTCCCAGGCGGTGGACCTGCTGGACCGGACGGACAGGCTGGGTATCCAGGTCATTCAGTCCGACAGTGAATATTACCCGGAACGATTGCGGGGCATCAACGACCCGCCCGTTTTGCTGTTTGTGAAAGGCAGCCCGGGCTGCCTCGCTTCCGGCCTGGCCTGTGCGGTCATCGGAACCAAGGAGCCCTCGCCATATGGCCTGAAATGTGCAAATTGGCTGGGCGCATCGCTCGCCGGGAAAGGTTTCGTAGTGGTCAGCGGCCTGGCGCGCGGCTGCGATACGGGCGCCCATCAAGGCTGCGTCCAGGCAAAAGGCCGGACAGTCGCCGTGTTGGCGCACGGCCTCGACCAGGTCTATCCTCCGGAAAACCGTGGTCTGGCCGAGCAGATCCTGTCGATGGATGGGTGCCTGGCGAGTGAATACCCCCCGGGCGAAAAACCTTTCAAGTATAGCTTTATCGAAAGAGACCGGATCCAGAGCGGGTTGAGTTCAGGACTGATCGTGGTGGAAACGGATCTTGAAGGCGGGACAATGCATACAGTCCGGTTCGGCCTGGAACAGGGACGGTCGATCGCCTGCCTGAAACATCCGGAGCACTTGGCATCGTTAGCGCAAGCTCGCGGCAACCAGAAACTGATCGCCGAAGAAAAGGCCGCGCCTCTGGGCAGCCGGGAGGATGTAGCTGCCTTCCTTTTAAAAATTTCCGGCTCCGGCGCCAAGCACGACCTGGAAAGCAACCGCCGGCCGCGATCAGTAAAATACCGGCAGCCGGCACTGTGGGAAGATCAGGAGTAGGAAGCAGCGGAGAACGGTTCTTTTACGGCAGGAAGATATACTCGCTCGGCTTCACCCGCCGGAACACCAGGTGGTTGAAGACCGCCCTGTTCAGGTTTTCCGGGTCGTCCCCGTAGCGGGCGATCACATCCACGCACAGGTTCCAGAAGGACGAGAAGGGGCCGAGCGACGATCCCAGGTTCTCGTAGATCGTCTTTCCCTTGGGAGTGATCTGAACCCCCTTGTCCGACACCTCCACCAGTTTCTCCTTCTTCAGTTCCTCGATGATCCGCCGCAGGACGCGGCTGTAGCCGCCGGTCTTGGCGCGCATAAAGTCATAGAAGCCCAACTGCTGGCGATCCGTTTTTTCCGCGCTCACCAGAAACAGCAGGTTGTGTATGGTATACACGGACTGGAAGGGATAGCACATGAGCAGCCGCAGCACCAGGACATGCTGCACGGTATAGGAGATCACTTCACCCGCAACTCCCGTAGCCTGAGCCCTGAGCCAGGTTTGTCCCATCTTAAAGAGATTTCTGTATTATAGCGGATTTTCCTGCAGCGAGGAAGAGATTATTCCGGGCCCGGCGCCTGCCGGATTCCGTGCTGTACATAGTCCCGGTATGCCTGGCGCATCCTAAAGGCGATCTCTCCCGGACGGCCGTTCCCGACCGGCACACCGTCGAGACTTACCAGGGGCATGACCTCGAGCAGGGAGTTGGTCAACCAGGCCTCGCGGGCGCTCTCGAAACCACGGCGGTCAATGGCCTCCTCGCTCACCGCCAACCCCAGGCCACCTCCGGCGTCCAGCACGATCTCCCTGGCGATCCCGGGCAGCAAGCCGCTCCCGGCCGGCGGGGTGACGAGCCGCCCGCCATCGAAAAGCAGGAAGACATTGCTGACCGTGCCCTCGGCCAGCTCGCCCCTGAGATTGAAGAAGAGGCCCTCGTCGGCGCCGGCAGCCACCGCCTCCCGGCGGCCCAGAACATTCTCCAGGCAGTTGAGGGATTTCAGCCTGACCAGAGGAGACAGGTGATTGCGGGGAAAGCTGACGGTCGCCGCCCGCTGGCCAGAGCGATAAGCATCGGGGGGATAGGGTTCCCCCGGGTTGGCGGTGATCACCACGGTCGGGCGGAGTTCCCGGCGAGGCAGCAGACCTCTGACCCCCGGCGGATGAGCGCCCCTGGTCACCGTCAGCCGCAGACTGCCAGCGCCGACGGCGCCGGCAGCGCCAGGCTCTCTCCCCGCGCCCGCCGGGTGCCCGCTTGCGGAGGCGGTACCCGCCAGAGCGACCAGCACCGCCTCCAACCCAGCGGCGATCTCCTCTCCCGGATAGGGGATGCCGAGCGCCCGGCATCCCTCGGCCAGCCGGGCGGCATGCCGTGGCCAGACAGGCGCCCGCGCCGGGCGCCCTCTGGGCGCGGCGCCCGCATACAGCCTGACGGTCTCGAACAGCCCGTCCCCGAAGAGGAAACCGCGCTCTCCGGCCTCCAGGCAGGCCTCTCCGGAGGAGACGAAGCTCCCGTTGACCCAGGTCAGGTCAGGCAAGCGGTGACGACCTCCTCCCCGTATCCCAGGGCCTGCATCAAAGCCCGGGCCTTGTAGATCGTCTCCCAGTACTCGTCGTCCGGATCGGAGTCGGAGACGATGGCGCCGCCGGCGTGGAAGTAGGCCACCTGGTCCTTGATCACGAACGTCCTGATGACGATGTTCAGGTCCGAGCGCCCGTCGAAGCCCAGGTAACCGATCGAACCCGTATACACGCCCCGCTTTACCGGCTCCAACTCCTCAATGATCTCCATCGCCCTGATCTTGGGTGCTCCGGTGATCGAGCCGCCGGGAAAAGACGCCTTTAACAGATCGCCGACGTCCTTGCCGGCCTCCAGGGTGCCCCTGACCGTGGAAACCAGGTGCCACACCGTCGGGTACTCCTCCAGGCAGATCAGCTCGGGCACGTGGACACTCCCAAAGCTGCACACCCGCCCGATGTCGTTCCGCTCCAGGTCGATGATCATCACCAGCTCCGCCCGGTCCTTCTCGCTGCTCACCAGGTCCTGGCGGAGGCCGGCGTCTTCGAGGGGATCCCGCCCGCGGCGACGTGTCCCCTTGATCGGCCTGGTCTCCACCTGCCCGCCGCGCACCTGGAGGAACCGCTCCGGCGAGGCACTGGCCACTGTCAATTCGGGGTAGTTGAGATAGGCCGCAAAGGGCGCCGGGTTGATCCGGCGCAACCTGCAATAGAGTTGCCAGGGGGTGGTGGAGATCGGACAGGCAAAGCGCTGGGTGAGGTTGACCTCGAAGATGTCCCCGGCGGCGATGTAGTCCTTGCACCGCTGCACCGCCCGGCGGTAGGAGGCCCGGTCGAAGTGGCCGGTAATCCGGAACTCCTCGCTGCTCTCGGTCCCGGCGCCCCGCGCCGGCATGCTCACCGGAGGCTCTTTCAGCGCTTGCGACAGCAACGCCTCCAACTCGCCCAGGCGCTGCCCGGCC
>PLQY01000052.1 GCA_003160265.1 Peptococcaceae bacterium
TAAGCTTCAGTGGGGGAAAAGCAATCCCCCTCTGAAGCCAAGACCCAGTTGAACCCCACTGAAGCCAAGACCCAGTTGAACCCCTATCTTAGAGGAAGTGGACTTCTCGCTGAATGATTGTTAAAATATATAAAACTAATGGAGGTGAAACGCTGTTGTCATCAATCATTGAAAAGGCACATGACCTGGGACATGCGCTTTCTGAGAGTGATGAGGCAGTTGTCCTGCACGCCGCAGAGATGAATATGGAACAGGACATGGAGGCGCAGGCGCTGATCAAGGATTTTCAGGCAAGGCAGAAAAACATGCAAGAAGCCGAAAAGGGAAAAAAAGAGGTCAGCGATAAAGAGTGGAACGAGTTTACCCAGATTCAGGATAAAATGAAGGAAAACACTGCGATACGGGCCTATTTTGCAGCGGCACAAAAATTTGAGAAACTGCTCCAGGATGCCAATGCGGAGATCAATAAGGTTCTGACAGGCGGTGGCTCCTGCTCCCCTTCTGAGTGCGACAGTTGCTCCCTTGATTGTAGGTAGTAGCTTCAAGCAAACAACTCCGGCGCCACAGCACAGGCCCTTGTCTCAAGGGCTTGCTTGGTGTGTCGATCGATTTCCTGAGGTATGGGCGGTGTTCTCGGCACGGCAAGCCGGGGCAATACTGACGATAGGCGTCTGACGGGTTTTGGTGGTTCCCGGTCGGAGCCGGGCTACTTGGCGCAAAAACCGCCTCTCAATACTCTGCGAGAGGAAAAGCGATGCCTTCCTCCACTCAAGTTTAGAAGGTGAATCTCAAATGTTGATCGGCCTGGATGTAGGCGGTACCTTCACCGATGCCGTACTGATCGATAAGGGAGCCGTAGTAAGAAAGATCAAGTTCCCCACCTACCCGGAAGATCTTTTCAAGTCCTTGATGAATGCCCTGGAACCCATCCTGGAAACGGTAGCTAACCGGTCAATCCAGCGCATTGTTACCAGTACGACTCTGATCACCAATATGATCGCCACCAACAACGTCGATCCGGTAGGCCTGGTCTTGATCCCGGGGCCTGGCCGGAATCCCAGTACTTATAACTTCGAAGTCCCGCACACCTTTGTGCTGTCCGGGGCGATCAACTACCGCGGGAAGGAGATCGATTCGCTCAAGGACAGCGAGATCATCTCCTGCATCGAACAGGTCAAACAAGCCGGCCTGCGGCGGGTGGCTATTGTCGGCAAGTTTTCGCAGCGCAACAAAACCCACGAGCAAACCGTTGCCAACTTATTTGCCAAACACTGCCCTGATATTCGGCTGGTGCTCGGGCATCAGGTCTCCAGCCAGTTGAATTTCCCCAGGCGGGTGGTGACATCCCTGCTGACCCTGGCCACCCAGGACAAGTTTCGAGACTTCTACGACCAGTTATCAACAGCCCTGTCCCAACACGGAATTGACGCTCCCCTCTATATCCTCAAGGCTGATGGGGGCACCCTGCCCTTCGAACAGGCTGTCAGGAGGCCGGTAGAGACCATCTTCTCGGGCCCCGCCGCCAGCACCCTGGGAGTGCTGGCTCTGACCCCAGCCGGGCAAACATCGGTTGTGCTGGACGTGGGCGGCACGACCACAGACCTGGCCCTGATCCTCTCGGGCCGGCCGCTGCTGGCTTCCAGGGGCGCAAGGATCGAACAGCGCCTTACCCAGGTCCGGGCGTTTTCGACGAAATCGGTGGCTCTGGGGGGAGACAGCATGCTCCGGGTAGATAACGGCAACCTCCAGATCCTGCCCCGCCGTGCCGGGCCTGCCTATTGCCTGGGGGGTCCGGAACCGACACCTACCGATGCCATGCGCTACTCCGGCTTGACCGATATCGGGGATGCACAGCGCGCCAGTGAGGCAATGAAGCTGCTTGGCGGCACGCTCGACCTGTCACCCGACAAGGCCGCCAGTCTGGTACTCGATCAGATGGTCAAGCGGATCACCGGCGAGATCCAGGCCATGTTCCTGGCCTGGGAGGAGGAGCCGGCCTACCGGATCTGGGAACTGCTGCAAAAGCAAAAGGTTAGACCCCAAAACATCGTCGGTATTGGCGGGTCCGCGCCGGCCATTCTGCCATTGCTGGGTCAGGCAACCGGTTGCCGGACACTGGCGCCGGAGCATCACGAAGTGGCCAACGCCATCGGCGCCGCCTTAGCCAGGGTTACCCTGCGGCTCACCTTCCACTTCGATACCGAACGAAATTATTACTTTATAGAAGAGACGGGCTTGCAGGAAAAGCTGTCCGGTCAACTATCCTCACTGGCTGATGCCGAGCAGTTCTCCATTTCCTCCATCAAGCAGGCGGGGGAGCAGTTGGGCATCGCCCCGCTGGCTGAGCCGGAACTGGTCTACAGCGAAATGTTCAATATGGTGCGAGGCTGGCAGACAACAGGCAGGCTCTATGACGTCTGCGTTCAGTTTCCACCGGGCATACAGGAAAACTGGACGGAAGGGGCTGAGCATCATGCGTAAGACAGGACTTGTTTTCTTTCCCACTTTTGACTGAGCGATCGCCCCAACCCACCCTGAACGGGCGGCGATCATGATGATGTATAATAAGGTTGTGCGGAAATCATTTAAAAGCAAAATGATTACAGGGGGGAATAAAAAAAATGGAAAATAAAACTCAAAGCATGTTGTCTCAAATCGGGAATCGCAATTCGATGCGAACAGTCACTCTCGAAGAACACTACATGACACCGGCATTCATGGAAGGTCCCGGACGCCAAATCAAGCGCTCTCACATGGATGCATCGAGTAATGCCCGGCTAATCGAACAACTGTGCGATCTTGACGACCGGAGGATCGCGGAAATGGATGCTGCAAGTATTGACGTGCAGGTACTTTCGCTGAACTCTCCAGGCGTGGAGCAGCTTGATGCGACCGAGGCTGTGGAGCTTGCCCGCGATGCAAACGACCGTCTTGCAGATGCTGTGCGGCGCTACCCAAGCCGTTTCGCCGGGTTCGCCACTTTGCCGACCGCGGTTCCGGACACAGCCGCCGATGTATTGGAGCGCATGGTACGTGAACACGGCTTCAAGGGAGCAGTGATTAACGGCCATATTCGGGGCCGCTATCTGGACGACCAGTTTTTCTGGCCGATTCTGGAACGTGCCGAGACACTCCAGGTTCCAATCTATCTCCATCCGACACAGCCTCCGCAGCCGGTGGTCGAGGCCTCCTATATAGGCAACTATGCGCCAGAGGTGACGGCCCTGCTGGCGAATGCAGCCTGGGGCTGGCATATCGAAACCGCGATCCATGTTCTTCGCCTCATTCTCAGCGGAGCATTCGACCGGTTCCCAGGTTTGCAGTTTATTATCGGCCACATGGGCGAGGCCCTTCCTTTTATGCTGTCCAGAGTTGATCTCGTTCTGCCCACGAAAGTGACGAAGTTGGATCGCTCGATTGGTGCTTACCTCCGCGAGAATATCCATTACACGTTCAGTGGCTTCAACTTCATGCCAACATTCTTAGACCTGTTGCTTCAAGTTGGCGCCGACCGGATTATGTTCTCAGCCGACTATCCCTATGGTTCGATGGCGCGGGCGTTTTCATTCCTGGAGCAGCTCCCGGTGAGTCCCGCCGACAAAGAGCGGATTGCACATGGCAACGCAGAACGCCTCCTTCGACTATAGGCAGGTGGGTTTGATATGCGCGCCCCGATTTCAGGACGCAGGACTACCCGCTTCGTCAGGAGATAGATAAGGCGTGGTGTTAGGAGCTTTTCGGCAGTAAGGATCATAACAAATGAACTGGCAGAAAGTGCCGGTTATTTTTTTCTTTGGCAGTCCTCGATCTCCTTCATAAAATAAAAAAGGGCAGTCACCCCAACTGGAGGGGTGAATGCCCTTCACTCTTTACGCCCACAGGAAGTGGTTCCTGTCATCGCCAACGGTGGCGTCTGGCTTCGGGATACCATATTGTCTATGCATTTAACAGCCGTACTGTATTAAGGCAGACGGAGACATTTGCCGATGATAACAGATGATAATAGATGAAGGATAAAAGACAGAACGATGTCGAAATTTATATGTTAATTGAGAAATACATTCCCTTATATCTGAATTATTGGCATATGGAGGATAACTGTATGAAACAGCCTATCAAGGTTTTGATTGTCGAGGATACAGAAGACGATGCGGTCCTGTTGATCAGCGCATTACAGCGCGGTGGCTATGAACCGTTTTATGAAGTAGTTGATACCCCCGAGGCAATGGCTGACGCCCTCGACCGGCAGGTATGGGATCTCGTGATCTCGGATTACTCGATGCCATGCTTTAGCGGCCTTGGTGCCTTGAAGCTGTTGCAGGAAAAAGACCCCGACCTTTCCTTCATCCTCCTGACCGGTCAGGTCGGCGAGGAAACCGCAGTGGAAGCCATGCAAGCCGGCGCTAACGACTACATACTTAAGAGCAACCGGGCCAGGCTCATTCCCGCCGTCGAACGGGAGCTGCGCGATACCCAGGCCAGGCGCAAGAACAGGCAGAACGAGCAAGCGCTGCGGGAAAGCCGTGAACGCTATCGCCTGATCGTGGAAACCGCAAATGAGGGGATCTGGCAGGTTGACGAGAAAAGCAGGACGACCTTTGTCAATAAGAAAATGTCCGAGATGCTTGGCTACACTATTGATGAGATTATGGGGCAGAAGCCTTACGAATTCATGAATGATGAATGGGGCAAGGTTGCCGAAGCCGACATGCGGCGGCGTAGCCAGAGAATCAGGGGGGAATCTGAATATAAGTTCCAGCGCAAAGACGGAACGGATCTGTGGGTTCTCGTCAGTAATTCTCCTATCTTTCGAGATAATGGCAACTATGCGGGATCTATCGGCATGTATAACGACATCACCGAGCGTAAACAGGCAGAAAAAGAGCTTCGAGAGGGCGAGGAGAGGCTCAGCCTGCTGTTCGATAGCTCGCAGGACGCCATCATGACCATTGCACCGCCTTCGTGGAAGTTCACCTCGGCCAACCCGGCGACATTGAAGATGTTCGGGGCTAAAGATGCAGCGGAGTTCACCGCACTGGGGCCGTGGGATGTATCTCCCGAACAGCAGTCCGACGGCTGCCCCTCGGCCGACAGAGCCAAGGAGATGATCGAGACGGCCCTGCGCGAGGGTTCCCACTTCTTCGAAAGGACGCACCGGCGGCTGGACGGCGCGGACTTCCCCGCCAGCGTGCTGCTTACCAGGGTCGAGATAGCCGGTCAGGTATTGATCCAGGCCACCGTGCGCGACATCACCGCCCAGAAGCAGGCCGAGGATGCGTTGCGGGAGAGCGAGGAGAGGCACCGCCACCTGATCGAGAACAGCCATGACATCATCTATACGCTCACCCCGGATGGGGTATTCACCTTCGTTTCCCCTGCCTGGACGGAGCTACTCGGGCACCCGGTAACCCAGGTAGTTGGACAACCATTCCAGCCATTCGTCCATGCGGATGATGTGGCGGGGTGCCTGGACTATCTGCAGACAGTAATCGAGACGGGACAGCGACAAGCGAACGTCGAGTACCGCGTGCGGCAAACTGACGGGTCCTGGCGCTGGCACACCACAAATGGTGGTCCTTTATGGGACAAGGCTGGCACAATCATCGGTTTTGAGGGCATTTCCAGGGACATCACCGAGCGCAAGCAGGCGGAGGATGNNTGCGGTTGATCACCGACAACATGCTCGACCTCATAACCCAGACGGATACCAGGGGAATCATTCAATATGTCAGCCCTTCAAACGAGAACATTCTGGGGTATCAACTGGAGGATCTGCTGGGAAAGAGCGTCTTTGATCTTGTGCACCCCGACGATATGGACCGGACGATAGCCACCTTCAGTGTAGGCATCCAAGCAACTACCAGAGAGAGGCTGGAGGTGCGCATCAGGCACGCCGGCGGCCATTACCGGTGGCTGGAGATCATCGGCAGGACACTGTGCGACGAGCGGGGAGCGGTAACCGGAGCGATCTTCGGTGCCCGCGACATCACCGAGCGCAGGCTGGGAGAAGAGGCGTTGAAATAATCTGAAGAGAAGTATCGCTCTCTTGTCGAGAATATTAACGAGGTAATATAGTTGCTGCTGGAATTTCTCTCAAAATGGGTGTCACAGAAATCGGATGACGCTAGAAGCTAGCCAGACTTCAGTCTCGTGATAATTTGGACCAGTCATCCCCCATTCTTGAGTTTGTTCTCACGATTTGGACCGCGGATTCTCCAATGGGGAAAGAGCAAACCATAAAGAAACAGAGCGTTGCGAGGGAGGGAAGTGGTGACCGTGGATCTTTTTGTGCGGGAATGCGGACCCAGCCAGGCCCCGACGGTTGTGCTGTTGCATGGTGGGGGGATCAGCGGTTGGATGTGGAACCGGTGCGCTGCCCTGTTGCACGATTATCACTGCCTAATTCCCGACCTACCAGAGCACGGTTGCAGTTGCGACATCAAGCCTTT
>PLQY01000117.1 GCA_003160265.1 Peptococcaceae bacterium
AGGGGTATAGACCACCGGCAGGCCCTTCTTGGCCGCCAGCACCAGCTTGGATGCCGCCTCCCAGGCGTGTTGCAGGGGGGAGATCGGCTCGGCGTAGAGGGTCATGAAGGGGTTGCGCCGCAGTTCTTCCTCGCCGCCGGCGATGATCTCGCACATCTCGATGATGTCGGCGTAGCCGTGGATATCGTGGGCGGTGATGACGATCGGCTTTCCGGTGTTCAGCACCTCCGCCTCGAACTGGTGGCGGTCGGAGATCAGGGCCGGCACGTCCTGGACTATCCCTAAGGACATCACGAAGTCAAGGTTGGGCAGGGCGTCGATGCACTTGCAGGCCCATGACACAAACTGCTTGGTGCCACGCTTGCGCTCCTGGGTATAGGGATCGATGAAGAACGGAGTGTCCGAGCCGGTTCCAAAGTAAGCGTTGTGGCCCTCCAGGAGCACGTCCCGGGACCCGGTCCTGCTGTTGCAGAGGGTGACCCGCTGAGGCGCCGAGCGCAGCGCTCTCTCCACGATGGAGGAGGCGATCTTCACCCGCGCTCCGTCGACCCAGCAGCCGGCCTTCTGCATGAGATCCCGGGCCTCTTCGTCAAGGACCATGACCCCGGTCCTCTCCAACACCTCTTCGGCGGCGAGCAGGATCTCCTCACACTGATCAGGAGACAGCACGTTGAAGATCGGACTACTGTTAGCAACATAGTTGCTTCTTGCTGGCATCTTTCTATCACCCCTTCAATATAGCTGCTATGGCTACGCTAATAGTTTCCGGCAAAGATCGACGGCGGAGGCGGCATCGGGCGCAAAGCCATCGGCGCCGCTGTTGATGGCCGCCTGGGTCAATTCCTTCACCCTGGCCTCCTGGCCGGCGATCACGGCCTGGGAAAGATCAGCAAAATTAAACATCCTCGATATCCTCCTTATTATAGGTTTGTCATGGAAACGGTTCTGGCTGTCATCCGCCGGTGGCAATTGTTTCAATGAGAACCGTCCCTGATGCAGATCGCTAAGCTTATTCTTCTTCTCTCCATCGACTATTACTCTGTAATATTTGGTACTCTCTAGAACTATCCGACACAACTTGCAGGGACAGAAAAGGTAGAGGCCGCGGCAGCAATGATTGCGCTGATACTTCATAAAACAAATAAGCAAAATCCATGCCACAAATTGAACATCGCCCGGTAGACACGAATTAGCCGGCCAAAGCAGTCGATGATAATGGAAAAGTAGACTCCGGCACTGTCGGAGCGCAGAATCCCCTGATAAAAACGCTGAAAGATTTTGAAAGAAAAGAGATTATCGAGACTCTCTCCGCCACCGGTGGGAACATATCCCAGTGCGCCCGGCTGCTGGGTATGAGCAGGCAGAATCTTCAATATAAGATCAGGAAATACCGGATCTCCCCCGTGAATCTTGAAACTTTCTAAATCGCTTTCTGCTTGTATTCACTGGGAGTGATCCCTTCGATGCGACGAAAAACCTTGCTAAAATAATTGGCATCCTCGAAACCGATCTCCGCTGCTACCTGCCTCACGGTATACTTCGGGTCGTGAAACACTTTTTTGGCCTCTTCAACTCGCACCTTGGTCAACAATTCGATGACGGTACACCCGATCTCTTTCTTGAACAGGCGCGACAGGTAGGACGGGCTGACGTAGACCTGCTGGGCGATCTCCTCCAGGGTTAACCGCCGCTGATAGTATGTCCTGATATAATCGACGGCGCTGTTCACTACTTGCATATTCTTGACGCACCTGGCATCGTCCATATTGTCAAGGAAAACCCCCAGCGCCTTCTTGATCCACAAACATACCTCTCCAAGCGACTGTATCCTGTTGATCTCTTCAATGTAGCGGCAATTGAGGGTCAACAGTTCTTCGGGATTCGCTCCCCCCTCGATGGTGGCCCGCGACAGGATCACCAGCAGTTCGATGATCCTTGCCTTTACCTCATCGGTATTGCCGGGAAACTTCTCCAGCAGGTCTGCCAGAACACCGTCCAGCGCCTGGTGGGCTGCGTGGCGGTCGCCCTGGCGCACTTTCACGCTGAGTTCCTGCTCCTTTTTCAGGAAATTCATCAAGCTGGAACTGGCATCCAATCGCTGCATGGACTGCTCCAGCTTCCTACCCTGCATCTCCTCGTTGATGAGTGCCTGGTGGGCGGCAATTTCCTGCAGTTGGTACAGGCTCGCTATTCCCGTGCGCAGGATGTGATTGGTGGTTTCAAAGAGCATCTCCGCTACCGCCTGAACCCGGTCAGCAGAAATAACCGCCAACTCCCCGGCTGTTTCCATCAAACTCCGGGAATCAAGCCCCAGCGGCCTGGTGTATTCCTCGATCTCCTCCCAGAAAAAGTCCTCCGGTTCCCACATCAGCACCTGGCCACAGATGATCGTGGCTGCATGCTCGCCTTCAACCATCAATGGAGCGGCCCATAACACTAGGCCGGCATGGCACCGGAAGATATAGGGCTCACCATACTTGGCGGCTTCCTTTCCCGCCCGTGCATAGCAACGCCTGCAGCGCGGCCTGCCAACCTTCTGCACCTGCTGGCAGAAACTGCTCATTCCTGTCGCATCGATCGGCTTGACAATCATTTCCCCTGCCTGATCGATAATGTAGACCCTCAGGCCGGTTGCCTTGCTGAAAGTCCCCAGGATGCGCTCCATCAAACGCATGTCGACGATATCTTCTATGGTATTTACATTTTGATAGGGGAAATTTTCATGAGACATCATGATTAACCCTCCAATCTCCGGGTGTCTTGCGTCCTTGCCTGCCTGGCACAATTCTCTCAACAAACGAGAAAAGCATGGAGATACATATCCCCATGCTCTGTTCACTAACCTGAGAGATTCACCCTGCAGCAGGCGGGCCTGTCAGGGTTTGCCCCTTCGGCGTCGCTTTTGACTTTCCAGAGTATCGTCGGAATACAGTCCAGGGACCTGAAAGTTTCACCGGTGCTCAAGGTTGGCACCGGCTTGCTTCTTCGGTAAGAGGGCGGTCAGGGTCCGGTAAAGGATCGCCTTCTTGTCTCCTGTATTCGTCATCCGCTGTATTTAGTTGGAGGCCATCGCCAGATATTGTTTCCGCAGTGCTGTCTTCCACCAACGCCAGGGGAATCAGGTTTTTGATCAGACCACGATGCCGGTCTCTTTAAGATCCCCAGGGTCCATCAGTATGACCTTTTAAAGGCAATTTGAGGATGGCATTCCCCAGACTCAAGTTTATACCATCCAGGGAGTCTTGGACTGTGAACATTTCTTCGTTATAAGGGATAAATATATCCACTTGGTGTGCACTTTTTTGCCGCGATGACTACCCGCTCCTCGCCCCGGTAGTCCCTGATCAGGCGGGCCTGCTGCCAACTGTCCTGCCGCAGCAGTCCGATCAATACCTCCGCCTGCCCGGGGCCGATCTCGCAGGCCAGCAGACCGCCCGGGGCCAGCCAAGCAGCAGCCTGAGGCAACAGGCGCCGGTACAGGCCGAGGCCGTCGCCGCCCCCGTCCAGGGCCAGGCGCGGCTCCCGCCGCACCTCCGGGGGCAACCGGTCCCAGGCTGCGGAGGGTATGTAGGGCAGGTTGGCCACCACCGCCGTTCCGGCCCCGGCATCACCGCTCTCCAGTAGGGGCGCCAGCAGATCGCCGACCAGGAAGCTGATCCGGTCGGCCAATCCGTGGTTGGCGGCGTTGACCGCCGCCACTCCCAGGGCCGTCTCCGAGATATCGATGGCTATCACCTGTACTGCCAGGTGATAGTGGGCCAGGCTGACGGCGATGGCGCCGGAGCCGGTGCCCACGTCCGCCACCAGCGGCTGATCAGAAACGGTACCGCGCCCGCTAAAGCGGCGGTGCCGGGTCCAGCGGACCGGGCGCCTGGGCCGCGACGCCAGCCAGCGGAGCACTTCCTCCACCAGCACCTCCGTCTCCGGACGGGGGATCAGCACCTCCGGGGTCACCGCCATCAGCAGCGACATGAACTCCCTGGCGCCGGTGAGATAGGCGGCAGGTGAACCCCCCGCCCGCTGTCCGACCAGGGCCAGGAACTGCCGGGCTACCGCCTCCGGGGCCTCCTGTTCCGGGTGGATCAACAGTTCCTCCCGGCTACGGCCCCAGGCGTGAGCCAGCAGCACCTCCGCATCCAGGCGGGGCGAGTCAAGGCCGGCCTGCCGCAAAGCGGCAGTCCCCTGCCGCAGCAGCTCACCGCCGGTCATCGAACCTCAATTCCCCTCGCCCGCAACAGTGGCGCCAGGTCCAGCGGACCGAGGGCGGACGCTGGCCGGAGCGTCATCCCCGCGGAGCTGCTCGGCCCGCTCGGCAGCGCCCAGGGCATCGACCGTCTCATCCAGGTCGCCCTCGAGAATGGACGGCAGCCGGTGCAGGGTGAATCCGATCCGGTGGTCGGTCATCCGTCCCTGGGGGAAGTTGTAGGTCCTGATCCGCTCGCTGCGGTCGCCGCTGCCCACCATCGACCGGCGCACGGAGGAGATCTCCCCGTGCTGTTCTTGCCGGGCGCGGTCTGAAAGGCGCGCCCGGAGCACCAGAAGCGCCTTGTCCTTGTTCTTGTGCTGGGATTTCTCATCCTGACAGGAGACCACTATGCCGGTGGGCAAGTGGGTGACGCGCACTGCCGACTGGGTGGTGTTCACCGACTGCCCACCGGGCCCGCTGGAGCAGAAGATGTCGATCCTGATCTCCGAGGGGTCGATCTGCACATCCACCTCTTCCGCTTCCGGCAGCACCGCCACCGTCGCTGCGGAGGTATGGATACGGCCACCGGACTCGGTGACCGGAATCCGCTGCACCCTGTGCACGCCGCTCTCATACTTCAGCTTGCTGTATACGGCTTTGCCGTTGACCTGAAAGATGATCTCCTTGTAGCCGCCCATATCGGTGGGATGGGCGCTCAGCACCTCGGTCTTCCAGCCCTGGCGCTCAGCGTAGCGGCTGTACATCCGGAACAGGTCACCCGCAAACAGGGCGGCCTCATCCCCTCCGGTGCCCCCGCGGATCTCCACGATCACATTTTTTTCATCCCGGGGATCCTTGGGCAGCAGCATGATCTTCAGGGTCTCTTCCAGCCGTTGCTGCTTTTCCTGGAGGTCTACAAGCTCCGCCTCCGCCATTTCCCGCAGATCGTTGTCAAGCTTCTCACGCAGCATTTCCCTGGTGTTCTCGATCTCCGCCCCGGTCCGCTTATAGTCGCGGAAGGCGTTGACAATCCCGGTGAAATCCGCATGATTCTTGGCTGTCTTGCGCCATTCATCAAGATTGGCCAGCGTTGCCGGGTCGCTGAGCTGCTGCTCCAGGTTCCGGTAACGGACCTCGAGGTCTTCCAGTTTTTCAAACATGATACACACCTCCTACTGGGAGTGGACCCAGACGCTGCGAAAGGCTGAAATCGCCACTTCCAGCATGCCGGCATCCGGCTCGCCGGTGGTCAGGTTCTGGAGCCAGAGGCCGGGGACGATCAGCAAGGAACACAGGCTGTGCCGGTGCAGACGGGCATAGCGGATCACCTCGTAGCCCAATCCGGCGATCACCGGCAGCAGTACTATCCGGGAGCCGAACCGGTACCACCAGGGTCCGTTCCCTACCAGGGCAAAGATGACGATACTGATCACCAGCACCACCAGCAGAAAGGAGGTGCCGCAGCTCGGGTGCATCCGGGAGCGCTTGGCCGCCTCGGTCACCGTCAGGTCCGCCCCGTCCTCGAAGGTGTTGATCACCTTGTGCTCGGCCCCGTGGTACTGGAACACCCGCCTGATGTCCTTGAAGCACCCGATGCCCAGCAGGTAACCGAGGAAGATGGCCAACCTGGTGACCCCCTCGACGATACTCTGACCCAAGATATTCAGTCCCCAGATCCTGGTCATATGCCCGAGCCAGGCGGGGAACAGGATGAACAGGGCAACGCCGACCACCAAGGCCAATGTTACCGCCAGGAAGACGTCCCAGCCGCTCAGGCCCTCGCCTTCCTCCTCCCCCACGGCCAGGGAGGCGGACTGGTTCAGGGCGCGGACGCCCATCACCATCGATTCGAACAGCACCACCGTGCCCCGCACCAGCGGCCATTTCAAAAATCTCAGCCAGGGGGATGTATCGGCCCAGGAGGTATACTCCTCCCGGTCGACGATAATCTCGTCGCCGGAGCGCACGGCCACCGCCACCGAGCTGGGGCCGCGCATCATCACTCCCTCGATCACCGCCTGGCCACCGTACTGGAAACTGCCTGCCGCCCTTTCCGGCAAGTCCTCACCCCCTTGAAGGCGCGAAAAAAGAGCAAGCCTGGCGCCTGCTCTTACTAACGCCCGTATTTCTGACGGAATCGCTCCACCCGGCCGCCCTTCTCCACCAACCGCGAGCGCGACCCGGTATAGAACGGATGGCAACTTGAACAGACCTCGGTCCTCATGGCGGACTTGGTAGAGCCCAGTTCGATCCTGTTGCCGCAGGCGCAGGTAATGACTGCCGGACCATACTTGGGATGGATGCCATCTTTCATCGCTTTCACCTCCATAAAACAGCAAAGCTGATTGACGTCCATCATTATAGCATAACCGTAAATCCCTGGCAAACCGTTCTGAAATCGGTCTGAAATCGGGGGCAGGAAGCAGTAACACTTGCGGCGCTCATCTCATAATGTGATATGGGATTACTGAGACGATTCCTGCAGCGATACTTCAAATATTGAAAGGAGGGTTTCAGATGACGGAGGCCAAAGGGGCAGAAGCAAGAGGCGGCGTCATGTGGTTTGGAGGCTGGTGGATTTTCATCATCCTGTTCATATTCCTCATCTTTTTCTGCTGCAACTAACCTGATCCACAACCGGTAAAGCCACCCCGCTTTCGGGGTGGCTTTACATCTTGCCGCCACAGTAACACTTGCCTCGGTGCTAACATATTTTGTAACAGGAATTGCAGCCGGGGCTGCCGTCAGCAATGATAGGCGTTTAAGTATGTAAAGCTTTTCAAGCTAATGACACTAACCGGCACAGTGAATTACTTCAGTGCCCGGCCAACGACTGTTTTGGAAGTTTGCTCTTCAAGTCCCGGCAGATGCCAGGTGTCAATAGAGATGGGAGGTAATGTGCGTGCCCGAGATACTGAATGACCACTCTTTTCAGGTCTTAAAAAGCTTTCGGCCTTTCCTTGGCGACCGCGGCAACGGTTTCGTGACCACCCTGGAAAGCCTTCAGGAGCTTCTAACAAGCGAGCCGGCCCAAAAAACTCTTCAAAGTTTCCGGCTCTTTGGTATCGGACAGAAGTTCAATTCGATGGAAGTGGTAGGGGAGGCCGTAGCCAATCCTTTCAACCTGTTCCTGATCCTGATCCTGCTGCTCCTGGTCGATCTTCCTGCGGGCGCCGGTCCGCATGCCATCACCTATGACGTGGAACCGGTGATTCCAGTTAAATTCGTCTAGCCAAAAAGATTGAACTGGCGCCGTTCAAACGCAAAGCTTTTATGATAATAGCCACTTGTGGCGGCTATTTGGGGGGAATTGCTATTGCGCAGCAATGTACATTGCTGCGCAATTTGACTTCGCAATTTTTAGGCCAGGTGCCGCACACTCGCATCAGCGGCGCACGGGAGAATTCAGAATGCCGTAAGGCATGTTCTCCTGGCTCCTGAGTAATTGCTCCGGATCTATTTAAAGAGCTGGGGCAGGGCGCGCAGCAGGTCCTTGTTGGATTTGGTCTTGGTCATGGCGTCGATCAGCATCTCAATGCTCTCGCTGTTGCCGTAGGAGGAAAACATTCTCCGGAAGTTCCACATCAGTTCCAGCTCCTCCTTGCTGAGCAGGAGTTCCTCCCGCCGCGTCCCGGAGCGCTTGACGTCGATGGCCGGGAAGATGCGCTTGTCTGACAGCTTGCGGTCGAGCACCAACTCGCTGTTGCCGGTGCCCTTGAACTCCTCGAAGATCACCTCGTCCATGCGGCTGCCGGTGTCAATAAGGCAGGTGCCGAGGATCGTGAGCGAGCCGCCTTCCTCAATGTTGCGNNTTGTGGAGGGCGGTGGGGTCGACACCGCCGGACAGGGTGCGCCCCGAGGGCGGTACGACCAGGTTGTAAGCCCTACCCAACCTGGTGATGGAATCCAGCAGGATGACCACGTCCCGCTTGTGCTCCACGACTCGCTTGGCCCGCTCCAGCACCATCTCCGACACCTTGACATGATTCTCCGGAGGTTCATCGAAGGTCGAGGCGACCACTTCCCCATTTACCGAGCGCTGCATATCGGTGANNCGATGACCATCTCGGCCACCTGTACGTGGCGCGCAGCCGGTTCATCAAACGTGGAACTGATGACTTCGCCCTTCACCGAGCGCTGCATATCGGTGACTTCCTCCGGGCGCTCATCGATGAGCAGCACCATCAGGGTCACCTCCGGGTGGTTGATGGTAATGGAATTGGCGATCTTCTTGAGCAGAAAGGTCTTGCCAGCCTTGGGAGGCGATACGATCAGGCCGCGTTGGCCCATGCCCAGGGGAGCGATCAGGTCGATGATGCGGCAGGAAATGTCCGGCTGCTCAGTTTCCAGGGTCAGCCGCTGGTTGGGGAAGATCGGGGTCAGGGCGTCGAAGTGCAGCCGTCCCGCCGCCTCCTCTGGCGCCACGCCGTTGACCGACTCCACTCGCAGCAGGGCGAAAAAGCGCTCGGTCTCCTTGGGCGCCCGCACCTGTCCGGCTACCCGGTCACCCGTTCTCAGGTCGAAGCGCCGGATCTGGGATGGCGACACGTAGATATCGTCCTGGCTGGGAACGTAAGCGAAGGGGCGCAGGAAGCCGTAGCCGTCGGGCAAAATCTCCAGGATTCCCTGGGCAAAAAGGAGGCCGTTCTTCTCGGTCTGCGCCTTCATGATCTCGAAGATCAACTCTTTTTTGCGAAACCGGGAATAGTTGGTGATCTCCATCTCACGGGCGATCTTGAGCAAATCCGCCATGGTCTTCTGTTCTAACTCCGTAACACTCAAAAAAATCCCCCTATTCATTTCGGAAGTCGGAAGCAAGAGGTCAGAGGTAGTGGGAATGCGCTATTACTCCGCATCCAGGCCTTTGGCCGGGCCTGCGTGTAGTCATCTGTGGTAAAAGGTCGGGGTAAGCCCGGATGCGAAGGAAAGCGGCCTACACACGGGGGAAACAATGCGAGCGGACACTGACAGGGTGGTCACACATTGGGAATAAAGCAATAAAGCGGCAGGTGTTATGCTTTCCTAAATGTACCATTATATTCAGAGGGAGTCAATGCTTCGCGCCATTTTTAACGTGGTCATGTACTCCGCACTCTTTCAGGCCAGGCCAAAGGCCTGGATGCG
>PLQY01000068.1:0-522 GCA_003160265.1 Peptococcaceae bacterium
CTGGAAGAGGTGAGCGGCCTCTCCGTCTCCGGTGACCAGGATGTCCTCAGGTACCTGCGGGACCTCAGCCTGGCACAGCACGAGTACGAGAAGGTGGCTGCCGCTCTGGAGGAAGTCCAAGAGATGGGGTACGGGGTGGTTGCTCCCAGCCTGGAAGATATGATCTTGGAAGAGCCGGAACTGATCAGGCAGGGAAACCGGTTCGGAGTGCGCCTGAAGGCCAGCGCCCCCTCTCTGCACATCATCAAGGCGGACATTACCGCGGAGATCACACCGATCATCGGCACTGAGAAGCAGTGCGAAGAGTTGGTGCGGTATATGCTTGAAGAATTCGAGGACGATCCCCAGAAGATCTGGCAGAAGGACATCTTCGGCAAGTCTCTGCACGACCTGGTCCGGGAGGGAATTCAGAACAAGCTCCACCGGATGCCGGAAAATGCACAGGCCAAACTCCAGGAGACCGTGAGCAGGATCGTCAACGAAGGAAGCGGAGGGTTGATCTGCATCATCATCTGATCAGGC
>PLQY01000068.1:628-6884 GCA_003160265.1 Peptococcaceae bacterium
AGAGCGGGTAGTCATCTGTGGTAATATGCAAGAATCCCTGCGCGCCTATGGAAAAAAACGAATAATGTAGAAAAGCCTGAAGAAGCAGGAATCGACGCCTGTTGTCTCGAATACGCAACAGTTGTATAAGATAGAGATGCGACATGAGAAGTGAGAAACAGCGGGTGCTTCCACCCAAGGGGCGGGTAACCGGCTGGCGTGAGAAGTGTGATCTGGAGGGCATTAGCAAAGCCAATGCCGACTAGAATCTCACCTCTGACATCCTACCTCTCACATCCCAGCAAAGTAGGTGAGGCAGCAATGTCTGAAGTGATCGGGATTGGCCTGATGGGCGTGGGAACCGTAGGGTCGGGCGTGGTCAAGCTGCTCCAGGCGAATGAGGACCAGATCGCGCAGCGCGCCGGAGGGCGTGTGGTGATCAGGAAAGTCCTGGAACGGGATGCGGAAAAGCTGCGAGTTCTGGGTCTGACGGACGTGGGCACAGACTGCTGGCAGGATCTCCTGGAAGATCCGGAAATCCAGATAATCGTGGAGTTGCTGGGGGGCATCGAACCGGCCCGCACTTACCTGGTAGAAGCGCTACGCAAGGGTAAACACGTGGTGACCGCCAACAAGGATCTGGTTGCCGCTCACGGAAGGGATCTATTTGAGGCCGCCGCTGCCACCAGTTCGGACCTGTACTTCGAGGCCAGCGTCGGTGGCGGCATTCCGGTGATCAGGGTCTTGAAGGAGAGTTTGGCTGCCAACCGGATCGAGGCAGTCATCGGCATAGTAAACGGCACCACCAACTATATCCTTACCCGCATGGGTAACGAGGGAATCGATTTCGAAACGGCGCTTTCCGCGGCCCAAGCCGCCGGCTATGCGGAGGCGGACCCGAGCGCCGACGTGGAAGGCTTGGATGCTGCCAGGAAGATCGCCATCCTGGCTTCTATCGCGTTCAACACCCGCATCACTCCCGACAATGTTTTCGTTGAAGGGATCACCAGGGTCACTCCCCAGGACATCAGCTACGCCCAGGAACTCGGATATGTGATCAAGTTGCTGGCGATCGCCAGGGAACAGGACGAGGTGGAGGTCCGGGTGCACCCGGCCCTGCTGCCCAAGAGCCATCCCCTGGCGAGCGTTCAGGGTGTGTTCAACGCCATCTTTGTCCAGGGTGATGCGGTGGGGGAGACCATGTTCTATGGTCAGGGTGCCGGGCAGATGCCTACTGCCAGCGCCGTGGTGGGTGACGTGATGGAGATCGTCCACAACCTGAACAGCAACAGCACGGGGCGTTTTTCCTGCACCTGTTTTTACGAGAAAAAGATCAGGCCGAAGGGGCAGTTTCACAGCAAGTATTACGTCCGCCTGGTGGTGAGGGACCAGCCCGGAGTGCTCGCCAGTATTGCCGGAGTGTTCGGGAATCACAGGGTAAGCCTGGAATCGGTGATCCAGAAGCGGACTCTGAGCGTCTCGGGCTTCTCCATGGCCGAGTTGGTACTGGTCACTCATGAGGTCGAGGAGCAGGACGTCCAGGATGCCCTGGCGGTGATCAGGGGCCTCTCGATTGTCGGTTCGGTGGAGAATGTGATCCGGGTCGAGGGAGGGGGCCGTGACTGATGACCTGGCGCGGGGTAATCGACGCCTATCGATCTTTCCTGCCCATTAGCGGGCAGACACCCGTGGTCACCCTCTATGAGGGAAATACTCTGCTGCTGCCCGCCCCCAGGCTGGCCACGCAGTTCGGGGTCGACATCTACCTGAAGTTTGAGGGCCAGCATCCCACCGGTTCCTTTAAGGACCGGGGGATGACGGTGGCCGTCAGCAAGGCGGTGGAGAATGGATCGCAGGCAATCATGTGCGCCTCCACCGGGAATACATCAGCCTCTGCAGCCGCCTACGCAGCCAGGGCTGGAATCAAATGCGTCGTCCTGGTGCCCGCCGGCTATGTCGCCCTGGGCAAACTCGCCCAGGCGCTGATCTACGGCGCTGAAGTCATTGCCATTCACGGCAACTTTGATGCCGCCCTGAAACTGGTGCGCCAGATCACCGAGTCCTACCCGCTGACGCTGGTCAATTCCTTGAACCCGCATCGCATTGAAGGGCAGAAGACCGCTGCCTTCGAGGTCTGCGACCAGTTGGGTTCGGCCCCGGACTACCTGGCCCTGCCGGTTGGCAACGCCGGCAATATCACTGCCTACTGGAAGGGTTTCCAGGAGTACCGGGAGGCGGGGCGCAGCGACAGCCTGCCGCAAATGCTGGGGTTTCAGGCAGCGGGCGCGGCGCCGATCGTTGACGGCAGGTTGGTGCCCGAGCCGCGGACGGTGGCGACGGCGATCCGGATCGGCAATCCCGCCAGTTGGCAGAAGGCTGTACAGGCGCTGGAAGAGTCTCACGGCCGGATCGAAAAGGTGACTGACGAGGAGATCATCGAGGCCTACAAGATGGTCGCCCGCCTGGAAGGTCTTTTTGTGGAACCCGCATCGGCGGCAGCCCTGGCCGGGGTCGCCAAGCTGGCTAAAACGGGCTTCTTCCCCCCTGGCAGCCGCCTTGTGTGTATCATGACCGGCCACGGTTTGAAGGACCCCGATACCACCCTGAATACCTGCAAGCTGCAGCCCAGGGTGGTCCCCGGCGAACAGCAGGCGGTCATGGAATTGTTGCATGACTTGAACGTGATTTGAGCAGGCGCCTGTATGCACACCTACACATGGACGAAAGAACAGGTGATTGAGAAGTGGGTCGAAAGGCCATAGTCAGGGTGCCGGCGAGCGTGGCCAACTTGGGGTCGGGTTTCGACGCCATGGGGATGGCCCTGAACCTGTACAACGTGGTGGAATTGGAAGAAACAGACGCTGGATACCAGATCGAGATGACGGGAGAGGGGGAGCAGACTCTCCCCAGGGACCAGAGCAACCTGGTGGCACAGGCGATCAGCCGGCTTTTCGAGGTTACCTCCCACCAGATATCCGGATGGCGGCTGCGTTTGACCAACAATATTCCACTGCAGAGCGGCCTGGGCAGCAGCGCCGCCGCTATTGTCGGCGGTTTGGTGGCGGCCAATGCCGTAGCCGGATACCCCCTTTCCCTGAAACAGATTCTCTCCCAGGCGATCGCCCTGGAAGGGCATCCGGACAATGCAGCCGCCGCCCTGTTGGGCGGGGTGGTGGTGATCGTGCCGGAGGAGAACGCTGCCGCAGACAATGCAAGCGCCGCGCCCGACTACCTGTACACCTGTTTCAAGCCGCCCGCGGACCTCGTGGCGTATACAGTGATCCCCGGGTTCACCCTGTCCACCAGCTTGGCCAGGCATATTCTGCCGGAGCAGGTGTCTTTAAAGGACGCGGTCTTCAACCTGGCACGGGCAGCCATGCTGGCCATGGCCCTGCGTGACGGGGACTGGGACAAGCTGGGCACTGCCACGCAGGACCGCATCCATCAACCATACCGCGCCCACCTGATCCAGGGTCTGGATGAAATGCTTCAGGCGGCGCGGCTGGCAGGCGCCTATGGCGCCTTTCTGGGTGGGGCCGGCCCCTCGGTGGTTGCCCTGGGGCCCCCTGGTTCCAAAGCGGGAGAAGTGATGCGCAAAGTATTCATGGCTCATGGAGTCGAAGCCAGGGTACTGGAGTTGCAACCGAGTCCTTTCGGCGCATATGCTGAAATATCTTCACTTTGAAAAATCCGCTCCTCACTCTCGTGGCATACCGGTGAGTCAGGGTCGGAACGTGGGAGGGTTCTTAGTCGTGCCGATCATCGTTCAGAAATTTGGGGGTACATCGGTCGCCGATCCTGACCTGATCAGGAACGTGGCACGCCGGGTGGCGAAAACCAGGGACCAGGGCAAGCAGGTGATCGTGGTGGTCTCGGCCATGGGCCATACCACCGACAGGCTCGTCGAACTGGCCAGAGCGGTAGGTGACTGCACCCCGGAGCGGGAGATGGACATGCTTCTGGCAACAGGCGAGCAGGTTACTATCGCCCTGCTGGCCATAGCCCTGACAGGGATGGGTTATCCCGCCATCTCCCTGACCGGCGCCCAGGCCGGTATCATTACTGATAATGCCCACAACAGGGCCAGGATCGTGTCTGTAGATCAGGAGCGGATCAGGCAAGAGCTGGAGAAAGGTCAGATCGTGGTGGTGGCCGGTTTCCAGGGGATAGACGGCCGGAACGAGACGACCACCCTCGGCCGGGGCGGTTCGGATACCACCGCGGTGGCTCTGGCAGCGGCTTTGAATGCAGAGGTCTGCGAGATCTACACTGATGTGGACGGCGTCTATACCGCAGACCCGCGCCTCGTACCGGAGGCTATGAAGATTGACTGTATTTCCTATGACGAGATGCTGGAACTGGCCAGCCTTGGCGCCCTGGTCCTGCAGGCGCGCTCGGTGGAGTATGCC
Source organism: Peptococcaceae bacterium (assembly GCA_003160265.1). Classification (GTDB taxonomy): domain Bacteria; phylum Bacillota; class DSM-12270; order Thermacetogeniales; family Thermacetogeniaceae; genus Palsa-1188. The sequence continues at coordinate 5,017 of PLQY01000068.1, forward strand.
AAGCACTACGGGGTCACCATCCACGTCAGGTCCAGTTTCAATGATAACCGGGGTACATTGGTGAAGGAGGTTTCCGGCATGGAAGAGTGTCGCCAACTGAGCGGGGTGGCTCACGATGTCAATGTAGCAAAGATCGGACTTTTCGATGTTCCCGACCGGCCGGGGATCGCCAAGCATCTGTTCAAGGCGCTGGCTGCCGAAAAGGTCGACGTCGACATGATCATTCAGAGTTGGATGCGCAGCGGGAAGAACGATATCGTGTTTACGGTCACCAGGGACGACCTTCCCAGGGCTCTCCCGGTGGTTAAAAGAGTAGTTGGAGAGGTCGGGGCGGCGGGGATGGACTACAATGACCATATGGCCAAGGTGTCGATCGTGGGGGCCGGCATGGTCTCCAACCCTGGTGTCGCTGCCGACATGTTCGAGGTGTTGGCCAAAGAGAATATCAATATCAACATGATCAGCACCTCGGAGATCAAGATCTCCTGCGTCATTGAGGAGGATGAGGTGATCAGGGCAGTCAAAGCTATTCACGCCAGGATGATCGAGAAACAACCTGCATGAGCCGTATCGGATGATGCCAGATTCAAGAAGCGGCGCCTGAACGCTCAACCGTTTCAACCTTCAACTTGACTTCGGCAGCCAAAGCGAATAAAATTTAAGTGATCAGGGTGTAGCTCAGCTTGGTAGAGCGCTTGCTTGGGGTGCAAGAGGTCGTGGGTTCAAGTCCCGCCACTCTGACCATCTGAAAATGAACGGGGGAGAAAGATGCCCCGTTTTTTATTATCTCTGAGTCCAAACAGGGAAACTCGACAGGATTCTTCAAAAAGGGAGATGATCTTCCCGGTGGAACAGTCGGTGAGTTTCATCTCTGATTCGGACGGGTACGGTGGCTGCGGGTAGGTGATGTTGCCGGGGCGTAGGCCGGGGAGATTGGCGTATTAACCGGTCAGGCCGCCGAATTAGGGCAAAAAATATTATTGACATTTATTGACGAAGTGCTAAAAACCCTAAGATATCAATAATACCAAGCCGGGCGTGGTTTTCTAAAGTAAGAATAGATCACAGTCTGTCCAGAATCATCCAAGATGAATCCGAATAATATCAAGGGTTCTAGCCTANNCCTGATCACGCTATTGTCATGTGATCAAGTTGTGATCAAAATATGAGCAAAAGAAGAATTGCGTGTGCAGTTATTGCATAGTAGGGTTGCCGCCGCTTGGGCGGCTTTTTAATATGCTTACAAAGCAGGGCTTCAGTTGGAGGCGGTCCATCCTCACATCCTGAGACATGCTTTCGCGAAGAATCTGCTCGATACTGGCACCGATCTGATTGCCGTGGCCGCCCTGTTGGGGCACGAAAGCCCGTACACTGCGGCGATAGATACCAAGCCGCAGTTCAGCGATTTAGCCAGTTCTATTGAGAAGGGAGAGAACGGGTGAACAAGAAAAAAGCACAATTGTGCGCGATATCTTTAGATATAGAGGCTTTAAGGTGTGTGAAAGATGTCTATTATCATGCCAAGTGTAGAGCAAGTGACTTCTAATCCGGCGGTCGGGNNTCGAATCCCTCCTGGGACGCCACTGAAATCAAGCCCCACAAGAGATGTGGGGTTTTTGATTTATTCAGTGAGTGAATAAAATTGGCTATTGGGGATAATATGGGGATAGTTTTGCTCAAAGGATACCTAAAAGAACCGAGAATAACCTCAAATTTCAAGGCCCATATTTACGAGATAAGAGAATGAAAAAAATTTATATTATGGCGGGATATAGATATATTATGTCGAATTCTCGTTTCGAGGTGGTTATAAAATGGGCTTGATGAACGAGTATATTGAAAAAAGAGGCTCCTCGCTATTGAGTATG
>PLQY01000090.1 GCA_003160265.1 Peptococcaceae bacterium
GTTTACTGCCGGCATGCTTGAGTACCCGCAGTATACCCGCCCGCGCCAGTTTCGGGAGTGGAGTGTCCCGGAAATTCTCCTGAACGGCAACCACCGGGCAATAGAACGCTGGCGCCGGAATCAGTCGGTGCGGCGGACATTCCTGCGCCGTCCGGACCTGCTCGGCGGTCTTGACTGGAACGAGGACGACCGGCGCGCAATCGATACCCTCTTTGACGAGCAGGGTGACTGAACCCTGTCCAGGTCTTACCTTGGTTCAACTGGGTCTTNNCCACTGAAGCCAAGACCCAGTTAATCTAGGGGCGTAGCCGCTCTTATTCCACCGCTTCGAGGAAGCGGGGCATTAGAGCGGGTAGTCATCTGTCAAATGTTGTGGATCAGGTGTTGCTATGCTATAATAAGCGGCAGTGCTCCGGCACTGTTCGTATTAAGGAGGATCAAGATTATGCCAGATATTATCAAGATGGTGGACCAGGACTATATGAAGAAGGAGATACCGCCTTTTCGGTCTGGCGATACCGTAAAGGTTCATGTAAAGGTGGTCGAGGGAAGCAGGGAGAGGACCCAGGTGTTTGAGGGCACCGTGATCAGAAGGCGTGGGGGTGGTCTCGGCGAGACCTTCACCGTTCGCCGGATATCCTATGGTGTGGGTGTCGAGAGGACCTTCCCGCTGCATTCCCCGCGCCTGGACAAGATCGAGGTCGTACGCAGGGGCAGGATCCGGCGGGCGCGGCTCTATTACCTGCGTGAACGAGTTGGCAAGGCTGCTCGCATCAAGGAAAGGAAGTAACCGATGTCTACCCAGCCCGGCGAAACAGGGAATGTGCCCGTGTGGCGGGATCTTTTGGAGTCTGTTGTCCTGGCCGTGGTCCTGGCGGCGCTGCTCCGGATGTTCATCATCCAGCCTTTCTACATTCCATCAGCATCTATGGAGCCGACGCTGCTTATCAATGACCGGATCATCGTCAACATGCTGGTCTACCGCTTTCATCCACCGCAGCGCGGCGATGTCATCGTGTTTCGTTATCCGCTTGATCCCTCTCGGGATTTTATCAAGAGGCTGATCGCCTTCGGTGGTGAAACCGTGGAGGTCCGTAACAATAACCTGATTATCAACGGGGTGCGGATTGCGGAGCCGTACCTGCCTCACGAGTTTATGGCCGATTACGGTCCCTTTAAAGTGCCGCAGGGTTCTTATTTTATGATGGGTGACAACCGGAACAACAGCGATGACAGCCGTGACTGGGGCGCCGTTCCCCAGAAGAACCTCATCGGCAAGGCATTTCTGATCTACTGGCCGCCGGGGCGAATGAGGCTGATCAAGTGACAGACGCCAACGGAGTCAATGTTCACCGCCGGAGGGTCGCTGCGATAGCCTCCAGCCTGAAGGTGGTGGACCTGATCTGTGAACTGGTGGACGCCCGCTGTCCCCAAACATCCAGCAGCCCGGCCGTGGCCGGGCTGATCTTGAATAAACAGCACCTGCTGGTATTGAACAAGGCCGACCTTGCCGATCCCGGGACCACCAAGGCCTGGCTTGTTTTTTTTAAGGAACAGGGAAAAGAGGCTGTGGCGGTGGATGCCAAAAGCGCCGGCGGCTTCCGTGAGCTGTGGAAGATCCTGGGTGCTCAAACACTGGTGCTGCACCGCTCTTTGCAAATGAAGGGCCGCCGGTCCCGCGGCTTACGGGTGGCGGTGCTCGGTATTCCGAATACCGGCAAGTCCACCTACCTGAACAGGCTGATCGGGCGCCAGACCATGCGAACGGGCGATCGGCCCGGTCTGACCAGGGGACCGCAATGGGTGCACCTGACCGATTCAGTCTCTGTTCTGGATACCCCCGGTATCATGTCGATCTCGAGAGTCGGTGCCGATGGCAGGTTTAAATTGGGAGCGATCGGTTCTGTAGAAACCCGTGGCTCCCGGGCGGAAGAAACTTGCGAGCGGCTGCTCGCCTTTTTAAAAGAATACTACCCTGCAGTTGTCGGGAGCATTTCGCTGGAGGAGATCGCCGGCGCCAAGGGTTTCCTGATGGGCAGCGGCCTACCGGACATCCAGCGGGCCAGCGATTTCCTGCTCGACCAGTTTCGCAGCGGTAGGCTGGGGCGCATCTCTCTTGAAAAACCCAGTAATGGGTAATGGGTAATGGGTAATGAGCGTTGATGAACCTGGCGTTGTGAGGTGAGAGGCGTGAGGTTGGCGGCCTCCGAGTTTCCGTTCAAGAAAGCGTGACCTAAAATGAGCAATAATTCATCACTCATCACTCATCCCGAATTGGAACGGCTGTTGCGGCTGCACATGTATGAGCGGGCGCTCTGGCGGGACGGCGTTGAACTGGTGGCGGGAATCGACGAGGCCGGACGGGGACCTCTGGCCGGCCCCGTGGTGGCGGCAGCGGTGGTCTTGAGGGGGCAGTTGCTCCTCAGCGGCCTGAACGACAGCAAGGTAGTCCCTCCTGTGCATCGCCAGGCGCTGGCCCGGGAGATCAAGCTGCAGGCCCCGGCCTGGGCGGTAGGGGTCATTCCGGTCGGGCTGATCGAGAGGCATAACATCCTCCAGGCAACCTACATGGCCATGAGGGCGGCCCTGAACCGCCTCCAACTGCGCCCGGAACACGTGCTGGTCGACGGCTGGGCACTGCCCGGCATCTCTGTTGAACAGACCCCGATCATCAAGGGCGATGCCAAAAGCGCGGCCATCGCCGCCGCTTCCATCATTGCCAAGACCACCAGGGACGCCATCATGACCTACTACAGCCGGCTGTACCCCAGATATAACTTTGAGCAGAATAAAGGCTATCCGACCCCGGACCACCTGGAGGCGTTGAACCGGTTTGGGCCCTGCTTCATCCACCGGCGTACCTTTCACGGGGTCAGGGAGAAGCTGGATTGAATTTGGCGATACGTCTATTCGGGAGCGAGGGCGGCAATGACCAAGCTGAGACAAGACACCGGGATCAAGGGCGAGCAGATCGCCCTTTCCTTTCTTTTAGGGCTCGGTTACGTGTTGATGGCCAAGAACTGGCGCTGTCGCAGCGGTGAGATCGACCTGATCATGATGGATGGATCCATAATGGTCTTCGTCGAGGTCAAAGCGAGGCGTGGGACAAGCTACGGCCTACCGCAGGAAGCAGTGGGGGGTAAGAAGCAGGCGAAGATCAGGCGCCTGGCGCAGTACTACCTGATGGGCGCCAAGCGAAAGGAGCAGGAGTTGCGCTTTGATGTGATGGCGGTCACTTTTCCAGGCGATCAGGAGCCGCTGATCGAGCACTTAAAAGGGGTTTTCTAGGCAAGTGGTGTGAGTACAGTATACATGCCGCAAACGGGTATGATGAAGCCCATTCTTATGCTAAGATCAGGCTTGAAGAATCCGTTTGAAGACTCAACGGGTAGGATCCTGGTAAGCTTATCGGGCGCTTGGATGGAGGAAATATATGAAGCTCCCTGTCATGTATCAGGCGCGTTACAAACTACCGGCGATAGCTTTAAGCGACGTGCAGGGCGAAGTCGGCAGGCTGCTTGAAGAATCTGCATTTTGGGAGAAGGTCGAGCCAGGGGCCAAGATCGGGCTGACGGCCGGAAGCAGGGGCATCGCCGACATTGTTCCGATCCTCTCGGCAACGGTACGCTTTATTAAAGAGCGGGGTTGCCAACCCTTTATCATACCGGCAATGGGCTCCCATGGCGGGGGCACTCCGGAAGGCCAGTTGAAACTGCTGGCCGGCCTGGGAATCACCGAAGCAGCGCTTGGGGTTCCGCTGGTGGCGAGTGCAGAGGCGGTCAGGATCGGCGAGGTGGGGCCTGGGGTTCCGGTCTATGTCAACCGCGTCGCCCTGGAGATGGATGGGCTGATCGTCATCAACCGGGTCAAGCCGCACACCTCCTTTCACGCCCCGATAGAGAGTGGTCTGATGAAGATGCTGGCGGTGGGGTTGGGCAATCCACAGGGAGCGGCGGCGCTGCATAGCTATGGCATCAGAGGACTGGAATCATTTATCCCACTGTTAGCCGCATACATAATGGGACACCTCCCGGTTCTGTACGGGATCGCCATTGTGGAAAACGCTTACGAACAGACAGCTCTGCTTGCCGGCATAGAGCCGGAGCAGTTCTATGAACGAGAGCAGGATCTCCTGAAAACGGCGCGCGCATTAATGCCGAGTCTGCCCTTCGATGACTTGGACTTGCTGGTGGTCAGGTCGATGGGAAAGCGCTTCAGCGGTACAGGGATGGATACCAACATCATCGGGCGCCTGCGCATTCAGGGGGAGCCGGAGCCGGAACGCCCGCGCATTAAGCGGATCGCCGTGCTGGACCTGGACGAGCGTTCGAAGGGGAACGCCCTCGGGATCGGACTGGCCGACTTCACCACCGACCGCCTGCTGGCCAAGGTCGATTGGACGGCGACGTATCTCAACGTGCTCAGCACCACCTTTGTGATGCGGGCGATGGCGCCGATGCATTTTGCCACCGACGATGAAGCGTTATCCGCTGCCCTCAAGAGCCTGGGCGGTGAAGAACAGGAAGACGCACGGGTCCTGGTGATCGATAATACGCTGGATCTGTTCCGGATCGAGCTCTCGGCGGCACTGCTTGGAGAGGCCCGTGGCCAACCCCACCTCGTCATCGAGGGAGATGGGCGCCGGATGCAGTTTGCAGGCGGGAAATTGGAAACGGCCAGTTGAAGACCATTAGGGGAGGTGTCATCGATGATCCCGCCCTCCGTTATCGAGGAGATCACCAGAGTAGTGGGGAAGGACAACATCTTTGTATCACTGGAAGAGCGGATGTGCTACGGCTACGACGGCACTCCCTACGCTTTCGTGCCGGACCTGGTGGCCCGGCCGGCCAGCACGGAGGAGATCCAGGCGATCGTCAGGCTGGCGAATACCCACCTGTTTCCGATCATTCCCCGGGGCGCCGGGACTGGATTGAGCGGCGGTTCGCTGCCTGTGAAAAATGGGATGGTTCTGGATCTGAACCGAATGAACAGGATCCTGGAGATAGACGAGGAGAACCTGGTGGCGGTGGTGGAACCTGGTGTCGTCACCTATGCTCTCCAGCAGGAGGTTGAGCGGCGGGGCCTGTTCTATCCACCGGACCCGGCCAGCCTGAAGACCTCGACCATCGGCGGTAATGTGGCCGAGTGCGCCGGAGGTCCCAGGGCCTTCAAGTACGGGGTCACCAGGGACTACGTGCTCGGCCTGGAAGTGGTCACGCCCCAGGGCGACCTGGTGAAAACCGGAGGCAAGACCATCAAGAGCGTGACCGGCTACGACCTGACCAGGCTGTACACCGGCTCTGAGGGAACACTGGGCGTCATCACCAGGATCTACCTGCGTCTGATCCCCAAACCGCAAGCGATCAAAACCATGATGGCAGTTTTTCCTCAACTTGACGACGCCACCCGGACGGTCACCCTGATCGTCAGGCGGGGAATCATTCCGGTAACTCTGGAATTGATGGATGACCGGACGATCCAGTGTGTGGAAAACTATCGACACCTCGGCCTGCCGTTAGATGCCGGAGCGGTCCTGATCATCGAGGTGGATGGCACTCCCGAGTTGATCGAGGCGCAGTCTGGGCAGATAGTGGACCTGTGCCGCGAAGGGGGCGCCAGAGAGGTCAGGGTTGCCGCCAGCGAGCAGGAAAGAGAGGATATCTGGGCGGCCCGCAGAGCGGTTTCGGCTGCCGTGGTGCAGATCAAACCCACCAAGATCAGTGAGGACATCTCCGTGCCCCGCAGCCAGATTCCGAACATGGCCAGGAAACTGCGGGAGATTGCCGAGCGGTATGGTCTGAGCCTGGTGATCTTCGGTCATGCCGGCGACGGCAACCTGCACCCGCTGGTGCTTTACGACCGCGCCATTCCCGGGCAGGAGGAGATTGCTNNGGGACCGGGAGGAGATGGAGCGGGTGGAAAAAGCGGTGGGGGAGCTGTTCCAGGCCGCGGTCGAACTTGGCGGAACCCTGTCGGGCGAGCACGGCATCGGCACCATGAAAGCGCCGTACCTGAAGCTGGAGACCGGGGAGGCCGGCTATGCGGTGATGCTGGCCTTGAAGCAGGCCCTCGACCCGAACAACATCTTCAATCCGGGCAAGATCTTCAGAGGTGAATAAATTGGAAAGCCTTGCTACGGCCAGTGACCTCTTGAATCAATGCAGCAAGTGCGGGGGCTGCCAGGCAGTATGCCCTCTTTACGGGGAGACCCAGGCCGAGCCCTATGTAGCCCGGGGCAAGATCTTCCTGATCAAGAATTATCTTGAGGGAACAATCGAACTGTCTCCCAAGATGAAGGAGATCATGAGCCTGTGCCTGCTGTGCAAGGCCTGCGTCGACAATTGCCCAAACAAGGTGCCTGTCGATCAGTTGGTGCTGGCGGCGCGCCGGGAGATCGCCAAAGAGCTGGGGATCTCCTTTGTGAGGAAGAATGTTTTTCAACATCTGCTGCAGAACAACGGAAGGCTGTCCTTGGCGGCAAGGATGGGGTATTTATACCAACACAGCGGGATTCAGAGCGTGGTCCGGAAAAGCGGCCTGCTCGAACTGATCAGCCCTGACCTGGCCAAGAAGGAGGGGCTGCTGCCGAGGGTGGCCAGGCGTTCCTTTCGCTCGCAGGCACCCAAGCTAATCACCTGCAGCAGGCCCAAGATCAGGGTGGCCTATTACACGGGCTGCCTTACCAACTACGTCTATCACGGGACCGGTCTGGCGGTGCTAGATGTGCTCGGGCGCAATGGAGCTGAGGTGGTCATTCCCGAGCAGTGGTGCTGCGGGATTCCAGCTCTGGCCAGCGGTGACGAGGCCTCGGCGGTCGCCCTGGCCCACAGGAACATCGAGGCTTTTCAGAAGGCCGGTGTCGATGCTATTGTCACCGACTGCGCCTCCTGCGGCAGCATGCTTCATGATTATGCCGACCTGATCGGGACCAGAGAGGCCAGGATTTTCGCAGACAAGGTGCTGGACTTCAGCCAGTTGCTGGACGACGCTATCGACTTCCAACCCGGCGCCCGGGAAGTTCCGGTGGTGGCAACCTATCACGATCCCTGCCATCTCAGGCGGGGGCAGGGGGTCCATACCGCTCCCCGCAAGCTGATCAGGGCCGTGCCCGGTGTGGAGTTAACGGAGATGAACGAGGCGGACCGGTGCTGTGGAGCGGCAGGTTCGTTCAATCTGACCTACTATGACCTGTCAACCAGGATCGGCAAACGCAAAGTCGAAAACATCCGGAAGACCGGCGCCGGCCTGGTGGTGACCGGCTGTCCGTCGTGTATCATGCAGCTTGATCACGTTCTCAAGTTGGAGCAGTCGCCGGTGCAGGTCATGCATTTGGCGGAACTGCTCAGCATGACCTATGAAAAAGGGGAAGTGTGATGCGGGAAGCTCACTTCCAACCTCGTACCTCTCGCATCCCAAAAGGTAGGGGACATTGATATATAAACATGTGCTTTTAGAAGCCAGGCGGGAGTTTGCCGGGGGAGACCCCGGGCGGATGGCGAGCTTGAGCGGGTCTGAATACGTGCCCGAACGGCACGCCGTCAGGCTTCGCTATCTGAACGCGGTTTATGAGGTGTCTTTTCCTGACGGGGAGATCGCTGGAGATCGAGCCGGAGAATTGAATCAGGATGAAGAGGCCCTTTTGCTCCAGTACCTCAGCCAGGCGAGCGGTGGTTCCACGACCGGCCGCTGGATAGCCTTTGCCGAGCTTCCCAGCGGGATGCTGCACGATGCTCCCTTCAGGGTTGAAGCGACCAAGCCGCTGGCGCAGTTGTTCGATCAGCGTCCGCAGCACCTGATCTGGGCAGCCAAACAACTGGGGGGACATGCCATCCGGTTGACGGGAGACGCCGGCGTTGTCGTTCCGGTTTTGCCGCGCATCCTGCTGGCAGTGCTCTTGTGGGTGGGGGACGAGGAATTTCCGGCCAGGGCAAACATGCTTTTTGATGCTGTATCGCCCGGCTATCTTTCCACCGCCTCCCTCTTCGTGCTTGGCAGTTGCCTTTCGGCACATCTGCAGCAGATGGCCGGGAATCCAGAATAGAAGAGCCGGGAATCCTTCAAGTGAACATCATCCGGTACGAGGCCGGAGACCGTACGTTCAACTGGGTCTTGGCTTCAGTGGGTGATTGCTTTTCCCCCACTGAAGCTTANNGCTCTTATCCCACCGCTTTGTATGTACTCCGCATTCTTCGGTCCAGGCCGGAGGCCTGGATGCGGAGGAAGCGGGGGCATTAGAGCGGGTAGTCATCTGTGGTGATCTTCGGGCGGCTGCTATCCTCCACTATGAGAGAGTAAGTTTTCAGGCGCGGGGAATAATAACAATGTTTACTCAAAAACATTCCAACAACGGAGGGATCTGCATGTTCGATCTGCACCCGGCTTTTTCTATTAATCCTGTCCCCAGCCGCGCTGGCGATAAAGTAAAGATCAAGTACCACGGACTACTGGTAAATTCAGGAGCCGACCAGATCTGGCTGCACACCGGCTTCGGGGCCGATAACTGGCAGGATCGGCATGACTACCACATGAATAGGGCCTCAGATGGTTGGGAACAGACCGTGGAGATCACCAGGGAGGGACAGTTCAACTTCTGCTTCAAAGACAGCGCTAGCAACTGGGACAACAACAACATGCTAAATTGGAGTTACCAGATCAGGCGATAATTTGTGAAGTGAGAGGCGAGAGGCCTCGTATTTCACACTTCTCGACTATCAGGATAAGCCCCTTTATGCGGAGTCAATGCAGGGACTTTTTGTAGTCGTCCGGTCCGTCGAACTCCAGGAGCCTCCGGAGTTCCTCCTGCTGGTTCTCGTCGATCAACTCGGCGACGGGCATGGTGTACCCGGCCACCTTTTCGGAGATAAACATCCTGGCGCCCGTTCTCAAGGCAAGGGCGATGGCGTCGCTAGGGCGAGAGTCGACGACGACCTCGCCGGAAGTGGTCTGTAGGTACATCTCTGCAAAATAAGTGCCATCTTTGATGTCATTGATAATCACGCTGCGCACGGATGCGCCCAGATGCTCGCACAGGGATTTGATCAGATCGTGCGTCATGGGGCGCGGGACCATGACTCCTTGCAGCGCCATGGCGATGGCCTGCGCTTCAAACGGTCCTACCCAGATCGGAAGGACGCGCCGCTCGGATTCATCTACCAGCAATACTACTGGGCTAAGGGACAGGTCGAAGGTCAACTCTTTTACCAGCACTGGAATCATTGTATCTCTCCTCTGAGGTTCACGTGAGTGGGGTATTTTAGACAAGCCGCCTGAAGGTGTTTGCCTAACAGAGAGGATGATCAAAGCAGCGATACTGCACGGCTTCGGCAATGTGCAGGGGCTGGATCTGGCCGGAACCGGCCAGGTCTGCGATTGTCCGGGCTACTTTGAGAACACGGTCAAGCGCCCTCATGCTCAGGTTCAGCCCTTGAAATATCTTGTATAACAGGCCCTGTGCTTCTTTCTCCAGTTTGCAGAAATTTTTGATCTGCCGGCTCTTCATCTTTGCATTATAAATAATCCCTGTGTTCTGAAAACGTGCCTGTTCTATTGTATGAGCCTCGATCACCCTTTTTCTGATCTCCGCCGAGGATTCGCCGCGATTGTCTTTGACCAGTTCGCCCAGTTCCAGGCGAGGCACTTCCACCTGCAGGTCAATGCGGTCGAGCATGGGTCCGGAGATCCGGTTGCGGTAGCGCTGGGCCTGATGGGGAGTGCAAGTGCATGCTTTCTTGAGATCGCCCAGGTAGCCGCACGGACAGGGATTACAACTTCCGATAAATAAAAAATTGGCACTATATGTAAACGTTCCCGCCACCCGGCCCACGGTGACGACATTCTCCTCAAGGGGCTCCCGTAGGGCCTCCAGCACCTCCCGGTTAAATTCCGGCAGTTCGTCCATGAACAGTACGCCATGAGAAGCGAGGCTGATCTCCCCGGGACGCGCCATCCGGCCTCCGCCGATGATGCTGGCTGTCGATGCCGTATGGTGGGGAGACCGAAACGGCCTCCTGGTGATCACGGGGCTGTCCTTGGGGAGCAGCCCGGCCACGCTGTAGATCTTGGTGGCCTCCAGGCATTCCTCCCAGGTCATCGGCGGCAGGATGGATGACAGCCGGCGGGCGAGCATCGTCTTGCCCGTCCCGGGCGGTCCTATCAGGAGGATGTTGTGGCATCCTGCCGCCGCTATTTCCAATGCCCGCTTGACTTGCTCCTGACCGCTGACATCGGCGAAATCAGGTTCCGCTTCGACCGCACTGCCACTCAAAGCTCTTTGCTTGGCCTCATCACAACTCAAGCCCAACGCGATCTCTTGCTCTCCCCGCAGGAAGGAAGCCACCTCCGCCAGGTGGCTGCCGCCGCGTACCTGGATGCCCGGTACTAACGAGGCTTCTGCCAGGTTGCCGAGAGGCACGACTAAGGATGCGCCCGGGCGCTCGCCGGCAATGTCACCGGCCATCAGGATGATCCCCGGAACGGCGTAGATTGTGCCGTCCAGAGACAATTCCCCGACTATGATATGGTTGGCCGCCTGTTCCACAGGCACCTGTCCGGTGGCTGCCAGGATGCCCACGGCGATCGGCAGGTCGAACAGGGAACCCTCCTTTCGAAGATCGGCAGGGGCGAGGTTGACGGTGATCCGCTTGATCGGAAACTCCAGCCCGGCGTTCCTGATGGCGCCGCGCACCCGTTCGGTGGATTCCCTGACTGCCGTGTCCGGCAGGCCGACGATATTGAACGCCGGCAGACCGGGGGAGACGTCTACTTCCACCCTGACGAAGTGCGTTTTCATTCCCAGGCAGCAACAGCAGTTCACGATCCCGAGCAATGTGGTTACCTCGATAAAGAGATTATGCTATATCTATTCGTTGCCGGGAGGGGGTTTCCTGCAGGAGTGAAAAGAGAACCAAGGGAACGGCCTGGCGGTGATCACGGGATTGCCTTTGGAGAGCGGTCCTTGGAACAAGGATGACTGAGATAGATCACCGTGTTGTAATTGCCATCCGATTTGGATACCTATCTGGTCGATCCGTGATTGTCTCTAGGAGCAGAATTCTGGGTATTGAGTAAATTCATCCTTGTTCTGATATTTTTTGCTCAACCTAAAGCTTTAAAAACAGCGTATTGTCTGTAGTGATACATTGAAGCCCATAATTTTGAAGATAGAAGGAAAGCATCGGTAAAGAAAGACAACCTAACACATGAAATTTCGGAAGGGTGGACGCGCTGGTTTCCAATGTTGTTTTCAAGGCCATCACGGCGCCAACGGCCTGTACCTGTGGATCGTGCCAATGCCTTGCTGTTAATATCCCATTGACCCATTTAGGACAATGTGGTATTATGCTTTATGGGAGGTATGTAAAATGGAGAATACTTTTATAATCCATGATGAGTTCAAAGAGATTGATACCCGGACGATAGATGAGCGTAACAGGCTTACTCTGGGTGAACTGATGAGAGGGTACAAGAGGGTGCGCCTTTACAAGAATGAGCGGGGAGAAATTCTTTTGCAACCTGTCGTAGAGGTTCCTGCCTCCGAGCTATGGCTCTATCAGAACAGGAATGCCATGGAATCGGTTATCAAAGGGATTAAGGATGCCTCCGAGGATAAAATCTCCCGTCTTGACCTGGGGGAGTTGTAGGTACGGACACGTTTGCGATATATCTTACTGACCAAGCAAGGAATCAACTAAATATCCTCAAGTCCGATCGCGGTCTGAATAAAAGATATAGGGCCGGGAGCAAGGGGCTCTGTCTGTTGGCAGAAAACCCACGGCATAAAGGACTTCAGACTCACGAGTTCACAACCCTGAAAGGACCCCGGGGAGAAAAAGTATTCGAGGCCTATGTTGAGCAGGCAACTCCTGCGGCCTACCGGATATTTTGGTGCTACGGTCCGGAAAAGGACAATATTACTATTCTGGCGATTACCAAACACCCTTGACGATACGATCGACCGTTGTCAGGGTGATTTTCTTGCCTACGAGCATTTTTTGGCCAGACCGAATATGATTATCGATCCGCACGCTCCTTCGACAGTTTGCCTCTTCTCTCAAACCCGAAGTTGTCAGGGGTTTTATTGAAAGCAGCGCCAATATTCTGCAAAGCGGGGTAGGGAGATGCTCCTCTTCGGCGCAAGCTGGTTGCAGCCACGGGCTGGATGCCAGGTGCCCGGGACGCCTCCATCAGGTTCCCGATCGGCACGATGAAGGATGTTCCCTGCTGTTCTCTGGCAATATCGCCGGCCATCAGAATCACTCCCGGCACGGAAGAGACAGTGCCGTCCAGAGACAATTCACCGACAATGATGTGACCGGCCGCCTCTTCCACCGGCGCCTGTCCGGTAGCTGCCAGGATCCCGACAGCTATTGGCAGGTCGAACTGGGATCCCTCTTTTCGGAGGTCGGCCGGGGCGAGGTTGACGGTGATGTGGCTTTGGCTCTATATGGGGTGGATGCTTGCGTGGCGCGCGATGTTTGAATACCGAGTTGTCAAGTGTTATACTAGAAAATGGGAAAGTTTTGGAGACAAAAGGGCGGATAAGTGTTTGGAGGCGAGAAAAGTGATCAGCGCCAAAGTGCATGCAGACGAACTTAATTTACCGGTGGAAATTGCGAGAAAACTGAAGGGTAAAAGGGTGACCATTTCAGAAGTTAGCGAAGGGTTTCTTCTTAAACCCATTTCGGAAGACCCAATTAGTGAGGCACGTGGTATCTTGAAAGGGAAGGGCTTTACTGTGGATAGGTACTTGCAATACAAGCAAGTAGAAAAGGACTTAGAAACATGAGTGATCATTACGTGCTGGATGCCTGTGCTGTTATTGCTTTGTTGAATGATGAGGCCGGTGCAGATATCGTGGAAGAACTTCTCCGAAAATCAAATCCGCAGCAGCCCAATGTAGTTTTACACAGGTTAAACTTGCTAGTACGCTGTCAACTCTAAAACTACAACGTTATGCAGTTTCAGGCCTTTGTCAATTAACGGATACGGTTTGGCAGAAAAAGCATTCGTTAAACCTGTAGAATTAGTGTTGACAATCTACTAGAGGTCTATTATGGCATTTATCGCGACATCGGTGTAGAGGCTGGCAGTGAGGCACTGGAAAAAGTACGCGCCTTGCCTTTAATCGAAGTTAATGAGATTACTCAGGAAGTTTTCCTAGTGGCTGGCAGGCTAAAAGCAAGTCACTAGGATGTCTTTGGCAGATTCGATAGCAGCGGCGGAAGCAAAGGTTCGTTCCGCTACTCTTGTAACATCAAACCATCACGAGATCGAACCCATTACTACTTCTGAAAACCTTTCCGTGTTATGGATACGATAGGATATGATACGGGTGAGGCTCAATCGTCCATGACCAGAAAAATGCAAAATTGCCATTGCCGCTAATCAACTAAGGTAATGGCAATTTTTGTTCATGAAGCGCCGGAAAGGTCAAAAAGGAGTGATGGCAAGGGTTTGAGATTTGTTGTTATATGCACGGACAAACCGTAATTTGCATCCCGAACAAAAGAAGATGCTGGACGTGCTGAACATACCCGATTGTTTGCGTGATTAGCTTTTTTGTAATATATTATTACTAAACTAGTAATAATACCCTCGGGAAGTGATGTCCTGTGCCGGGAAAACTGTTTCCTATCGGTGGCCCTGTTTCTGAAGAAGACATAGTCGACCGGGAAAATTTCATCGCGTCACTTAGATCGCGTTTACTTAGAAGCCTGAAGAAGTCTACGACAGCAACGTAAAATCTTTCTTCTTCAGTCTGTACCAGATGGCCCTACCAGGAGAATATTGTGTCCGCCTGCTGCCGAGATCTCCAATGCTCGTTTGACCTTCGCCTGACCGGCGACCCCTGCGAAATCAGGCCCAGGTTCCGCATCAATGCCGGTCAGTGCCCTCGCTTGTCCTTGCCGCTGCCAGAGCCTGCGGCGGTCTCCGTCTCTCCTTGCAAGAAGTAGATGATCTCCGCCAGGTGGTCGCTGCCGCGCGCCAGGAGGCCCGGAACTAGCGAGGCCTCCGCCAGGTTGCCGAGGGGCACGATGAAGAACGTACCAGGGCGCTCCCTGACAATGTTGCCTGACCAGGCAGCTTACAGGAGGATCGGTTAGTGGATGCCAAACAGATCATCCCCGATAGGTTGAAAGAAATCCCGCGCCTGGCGCCCCTCGACGTGTACAGCGCCTTGGGCACGACGGCCCAAGGGTTGAGGCATGACCAGGTGGCGGAACTGCAGAAGCGCTATGGCTGCAACCGGCTGCAGAAGGTGCGGCGACGCTCGTTGCTAGGCCGATTTTTCGTGCAGTTCACCGACCTCTTCGCCATCCTGCTGATTATCGCTTCTGCCATCACCTTTATAGTCTACCTGCTTGGCGGGCGCAATTCCAGCGACCTCAGCCTCTCCCTTGCCATACTGGGGGTGGTCATGCTCAACGCGGCGATCGGGTTTTTCCAGGAGTACCACGCTGAGCGGGCAACCGAGGCGTTGAACAAGCTAGTGCCGGTCAAGGCCAGGATCTACCGGGACGGGCAGGAACAGGCTCTAGATGCGAGTGAGTTGGTGCCAGGGGATGTGCTGCTGCTCGAAGAGGGCGACAACATTTCCGCTGATGCCCGGCTAGTTCAGGCTTTCGAAATGGCCACCAACAACATCACCCTGACCGGTGAATCAGAGCCGCAGCATAAAACCGCTACCGCCGTCCTTGAGGAGGGGCTTGGCTGGATCGATATCCCCAACCTGGTCTTCATGGGTACTTCGGTGGCTGCGGGCTCAGGGGTCGCCGTAGTCCATTCCACCGGTGAGCAGACCCAGTTCGGCAAGATCTTCCAGCTGACAGCGGGTGTGGCTGACGTGCCCAGCCCGTTGCAGATAGAAGTGCGCCGCATGGGCAAGCTGGTTGCCAAGGCGGCGCTGGTTATCGGTGGTATTCTTTTTATCATGGGCCGGCTATTGGGATTGAGCTGGATCGAGGACTTCTTGTTTGCTCTCGGGGTCATGGTGGCCGTGGTCCCAGAAGGTCTGCCGGCTACCATGTCGGTGTCCCTGGCGGTCGGAGTGCAGCGCATGGCCAAGCGCAACGCCCTGATCAAACGTCTCTCGGCGGTGGAGACCCTGGGTTCGGCTAACGTCATCGCCACTGACAAAACCGGCACCCTGACCAAGGGGGAGATGACCGTAAGGGAGATCTGGCGCCCCGGTCAGCGGATGCAGGTCTCCGGCGTCGGCTTCGAACCCGAGGGGGGGTTCTCCCTGATAGAAGGCAGCACAGAGGCGCCGGTTAAAGAAGAGACTGAGCAGTTGCCCCAGACAGGACTGCCTGCTGAGTGGGATACCCTGATCAAGGCGGCGGCTTTTTGCAACACCGCCCGCCTGGCGCCGCCGGACCAGGAGCATCAGGGCTGGAGTGTGCTGGGCGATCCCACCGAAGGGGCGCTGTTAGTGCTGGCCGGCAAGGCCAAATTTAAATTAGAGGCAGCACTGCAGCAGGAACAGCGGGTTTACTTGTTACCTTTCGACTCGCGCCGGAAGCGGATGAGTTCCCTGCATCAGCAAAACGGACGGGTGACCGCATACGTGAAGGGCGCTCCCCGGGAGGTGCTCTCCCTGTGTACCAGCCAGCGCAGCTTGCAGGGGGTGGAACAGCCCCTGGACGAGGGATCCCGGAATGAGATCATGGAGCGCAACGATGCCATGGCCAAGCAGGGTCTGCGTGTATTGGCCATGGCTTATCGGGCGCTCCCGGATGATCTGAAGAAATACACCAGCGATAGCGTGGAGGTTGACCTGATCTTCCTCGGCCTGGTGGGGATGATGGACCCGCCCCGTCCGGAGGTGGTGGCGGCTGTACAGAAGGCGCGGGATGCCGGCGTCAAAATCATCATGGTTACCGGTGACTACGGCCTGACCGCCGAGGCGATCGCCGAGAGAATCGGGATCACCGGGGGCGCCCAGGCGCTGATCATTACCGGGGCTGAACTGGAGAAGATGGACGACGGGCAGCTCAAAGAAGCGCTGGAGATCAAACAGCCGCTGATCTTTGCCCGGGTCGCTCCGGAGCATAAAATGCGGGTAGTGGCTGCTCTCCAGGAGATGGGTCAGGTGGTGGCGGTCACCGGCGACGGCGTGAACGATGCCCCGGCCCTGAAGCGGGCCGACATCGGGATTGCTATGGGCATTACGGGAACCGATGTCTCGCGGGAGGCAGCGGTGATGATTTTGCTGGACGACAGTTTTGCCTCCATTGTGCATGCCATTGAGCTTGGGCGGTCGGTCTATGCCAACATCAAGAAGTTCATCCTCTACATGTTCTCCCACAACATGGCTGAGTTGCTGCCGTTTCTCTTTGTCACCGTGGCCAGCGTTCACATGGTGCCACTGACCGCCTTGCAAGTGTTGTCCATCGACCTGGGCTCCGACGTTCTCCCAGGTCTGGCCCTGGGCACGGAAAGCCCTGAGCCGGGCCTGATGAAGGCGCCTCCACGGCCTCGCACCGCCAGGCTGTTTGACTTTGCCCTGATCAAACGGATGCTGTTCCTGGGTGGAATCCAAGGGGCAGGAGCGATTGCCGGCTTCCTGTTCGTATTGCTCCAGGGTGGCTGGCATTGGGGAACGGCGTTGC
The DNA here is from genome assembly GCA_003160265.1 of Peptococcaceae bacterium. GTDB lineage: Bacteria > Bacillota > DSM-12270 > Thermacetogeniales > Thermacetogeniaceae > Palsa-1188. The sequence continues at coordinate 16,611 of PLQY01000090.1, forward strand.
CGACGACGGATTTACTATACTGCCGTGCCATTACCATGACCCAGGCGGCGATCGTGGTCTCTCAGGTGTTCAACGGCTTTGCGGTGCGGACAGTGAACGTGTCGGTATTCCAGATTGGCCTATTCAGCAATCGCTTCCTGATTATGAGCGAGGCGATTGGCATCGGCATCATATCAGCAATCAGTTATGTGCCGTTTATGCAGAGACTGTTCGGTACGGGTCCGTTGCGAATGGTCGATTGGGCACTGCTGATAGCGTTTGGAGCGGTGCTCTTCTTTGCGGAAGAACTGCGCAAATTGGTGGCACGGCGAAAGATTGCAAAAAATCAGGGCGACTAGGAGTTGAACCACGGTGTCCCTCAAAATGATGCTGGTCCCGTCTGCGTCCTGCCCCGCCAGGTGCCGCTATTGTTTTGGGCCGCGAGGCGAGGGTGCGGTGATGGACGAGAGGATACTGAATGCGACTGTTGGTTGGATAGATGATTTGAAGAGCTCGTTGGACAAGCTGGATATTATCTTCCACGGCGGGGAGCCGCTCACTGCCGGCATCGATTTCTATCGCCGGGCACTGCCCCGCCTGCGACAGAGCCTCAAGACAAAGCGCCCGAGGCTGAACATGCAGAGCAACCTGTGGTTGCTGACAGACGAGTTCTGTGAAATGTTTGCGGAATACGGCGTGTCGCTGGGCACTAGCCTTGACGGGCCGGAAGAGATTACAGATAATCAGCGCGGCCGGGGCTATTTCCGTCGCACCATGGCCGGAATCGAGCTCGCCCGCAGCCATGGCCTGCGTATCGGTTGCATCTGTACCTTCACCCGCCAGTCTGTCTCTCATGCAGACAAGATCATCGACTTCTTTATCCATGAAGGCCTCAGCTTCACCATTCATGCGGCAGTCCCCCCGCTGGTTGACAACGGTTTGAAGCAAGAGTCCGGCCTCTCCTTCACTCAAGCAGCCCGGGAAGCAGCAACAGATCGCTGGTCTCTCTCACCGGAGGCCTACGGCAGCCTGCTGGTGCATCTGCTGGACTCCTATCTCTCAAATCTTCAGAGGATCCGCATCAGCACCCTTGATCAGCTCAGCCGCAGCATCTCCTCCGGGGAGGGAGGGATCTGCACCTACCGTGACTGTCTGGGATGTTACCTGGCCATCGCTCCGGACGGAAGCATCTATCCCTGCCAGCGGTTTGCCGGATTGAACTCATTTCGTCTCGGCCATGTGCAGGAACGGCCCGGTCCGGAGCAGCTAAAACTGTCTCCGGTGTGGCAGATGTTCCGGGAGAGGGAGGAGCGCCTCCGGGAGGAATGTGGCGACTGCCCCCGCTTCAACATCTGTAAGGGAGGCTGCCCCTATAATGCCCTGGCAGTCCGGGTGCCCGCAAGCGGGCGCGGGTCGTCCAACAACCTCAAGGATCCCTACTGCCCTTCCTACCGTAGAATCTTCTCCCACATCACCGAACGCGCTCTTGAAGAGGTTTTTTCCGAGGAGAATATGGATGCGATAGTAGCCCAGCCGGATGGCAGCTCCCTGCTGCGCGAGGGTGCCCTCCTGACCATCATGCGGGGCGGTTTCCATCCGCGCCAGGCTGTGCAGTGGGCAAGGTAGATCCTGTTCGCATCCTGAAATTAAAAAAAAAATTAAAATAGAGAAGGATTATTTGGCAATTAGTAAAATCTACATTATAATAATAGACTGTGAAATGGGAGAGGTTAGGTTTGCAGGATCGTTTTTACTGGGCGGCTCTCCATGCAGCCTCGAACCTGGGGCCCCGGAGCTTGATGCACTTGTTCCGCCATTTCCGGACCGGCGCGGCGGCCCTGCAGGCCGGCGCAGCAGGCCTGCAGCAGGTGCCTCGATTGTCACCCCGGGCGATCGAGAGCGTCCTGTTTTTTCAGAAATACGCTGATCCTGAAAAAACCTTTTCCGACCTGGCGGCGCGGGAGATCAGGCTGGTGATGCTAGGGGACCCGGATTACCCTCGGGGGCTGGCAGAGATAGCCGACCCACCGGTCATGCTGTACCTGAAGGGGTTGCTTCCTTCCCCGCAGTTGCCCCTGATCGCCGTCGTGGGGGCGCGGCAGGCCACTCCGTATGGGCTGGCTATGGCCAGGGAGTTGGCGCAGGGTCTGGCAGAGAACGGCTGGGGAGTGGTCAGCGGGATGGCTCGGGGAGTGGATGCTGCCGCTCACAACGGTGCTCTGGCTGCCGGAGGATATACCCTGGCGGTATTGGGGTGCGGCATCAATGTCTGCTACCCCCGAGAGAACGAGCGGCTACGGGATCGCCTCCAGATGGCGGGAGGCCTGATCAGCGAATTGCCACCTGCCGCCGGACCCGCAGCCAAGAACTTCCCGATCCGGAACCGGATCATCAGCGGTTGCTCTTTAGGGACACTGGTGGTTGAAGCGGGGAGCAAGAGCGGCGCCCTGATCACAGCTTACCTGGCTTTGGAGCAGGGGCGGGATGTTTTCGCCGTACCCGGACCGGCAACCAGCGCCCACAGCCGGGGGACCAACTCCCTGATCAGACAGGGGGCGAAGCTGGTGGAGAACATAGAGGATGTGCTGGCCGAGTATGCTTATCTGCAACCGGGCCGGCAGGAGAAGCGGAGCGGTCTCCCACCTCAAGTCGCCACCGGGGAATTGTTCGGGGAGGAAGATGCTATCTTTCAGCGCCTCAGCATTGAGCCGTTGAGCATCGACCAGTTGGCGGAGCGCACCGGCTTGACCGTATCGCTCGTCGGCGGCCTGTTGACCATGCTGGAGGTCAAGGGGCTGGCCAGACGGCTTCCCGGTCAATATTTCATCAGTACAGTAATGCGTAATGAGTAATGAGTACGGATTCAACTAGTTCTTGGCTTCAGTTGCGGCCTTCGATTTTCATTCAAAGTAAACGTCACGTAAAATGAGCAATAACTCATCACTTATTGAAAAAGGTGATCCGACATGCCAAAGGTCCTGGTTATTGTAGAGTCTCCCGCCAAGGCGCGGGCAATCAGCAAGATGCTCGGGCGGAAATATGTGGTCAAGGCATCCATGGGGCATGTACGCGACCTCCCCAGGAGCCAGTTCGGCATTGATGTGGAACAGGGGTTCAGCCCCAAGTACATCACGATCAGGGGCAAGGGCAATGTGATCAAGGACTTGAAGGATGCTGCCAAGAAGACTGACCGGGTGCTGTTGGGGCCTGACCCGGACCGGGAGGGAGAGGCAATTGCCTGGCACCTGCAGCAGATTCTCAACTTGCCCGATGATGCTCCCTGCCGGATCGAATTTCACGAGATCACCAAGCCTGCTCTGGAGCAGGCTGTCAAGCAGTCGCACCCGATCAACCGGGACCGGGTGAATTCGCAGCAGGCGAGGCGGGTGTTGGACCGGGTGGNNCCGGCCGGGTGCAGTCGGTGGCGGTTCGGCTGATCTGCGACCGGGAGCAGGAGATCAGGGAGTTTCAACCCAGGGAGTACTGGATCATCACGGCACACCTGCAATCTGGCCGCAAACCCTTTGAGGCCAAACTGTTATCCAGGGGAAAAGAGAAGATCGACCTGGAGGATGAGTCGGCTGCCAGAAACGTACTGAACGGCCTTCAAGGCGCATCCTATCTGGTTGTCAAAATTATAAGCCGCCAGAGAAAGCGCAGGCCCCAGGCGCCGTTTACCACCAGCACGCTGCAGCAAGAAGCTGCCGGGGTGCTCAATTTTCCGGTGCGCAAGACCATGCAGATTGCCCAGCAGTTGTATGAAGGTCTGGACATGGGGAAGGAGGGCGCTGTCGGCCTGATCACATACATGCGCACGGATTCCCCACAGATCTCGGAGCAGGCCCGGCAAGCGGCCCGGGATTTCATCCTTGACACTTACGGCCCTGATTATGTTCCCAGTCTGCCTCCCGTTTACAAAAGCACTGGCAGGGCACAGGAAGCGCACGAGGCAATCAGGCCTACTCTGGCGGAGCGTTCACCGGACAAGGTAAAGTCTTTCCTGAGCAGGGACCAGCACCGCCTGTACAAGTTGATTTGGGAGCGGTTTATCGCCTCCCAGATGAACCCGGCGGTCATGGATGCGACCACGGTGGATATCCAGGCGGGCGAGTACCTGTTCCGGGCCAGCGGTTCCGTAGTCCGGTTTCCAGGATTCCTAAAGGTTTATAAGGAAAAAGAGGCGACGGAAACAGTGCTGCCCGAACTGCATGAGGGCGAACTGCTCACCCTGGTGGATCTCGATCCCGCACAGCACTTCACGCAGCCGTCGCCCCGGTACACGGAGGCCGCTCTGGTGAAAATGCTCGAGGAAAAAGGCATCGGACGTCCGAGCACGTATGCGACCATCATTGAAACCATTCAGTCCAGGGGTTATGTGGTAAAGCAGGAAAAGAACCTGGCCCCCACGGAGCTGGGATTTATCGTCGATGACCTCTTGAAAGATTATTTTCCCCAGATTGTCGATGTCAAGTTTACCGCCAGCATGGAGGAGAAGCTTGACGAGGTGGAAGAGGGCGGCACGGCCTGGCAAAGCATCGTGGAGGAGTTTTACCAGCCTTTTGAAGAAAACCTCGAGCATGCCGAACGGGTAATCGAAAACATCTCCCTGGCCGAGGAGCAGAGCGAGGAAAAGTGCCCCAAGTGCGGGCGCTACCTGACCATCAAGCAGGGACGCTACGGCAAGTTCCTGGCCTGCCCGGGATTTCCGGAATGCCGTCATACTAAGCCCTACTATGAGAGAACGGGCGTCTCCTGCCCGCGCTGCGGCGGGATGATCGTAGAGCGGCGGTCGCGGCAAGGCAGGAGATTCTATGGCTGCAGTAACTACCCTGACTGCGACTTTTCCACCTGGGACGAACCCTCGCCGCATAACTGCCCGGACTGCGGCAATTTCCTGGTGTATACCGGGCGGGAGAGGCGCCTGTTCTGCTCAAACTGCAATAAGAAGTTTGAGGAGGAAACGGCACCGGATGAAAATAGGACGTAAAAAAGAATGTAAAAAAGGACGTGTATCCTATTTTAATCAGGACTAAATTAATAGAAAATTTAGCCAAAGAGCTTGTTTCCATTATAAAAGTATGCTAGGATTTAGAATAGGTGAATGATCGATGGATGCTAATTTAAAAATACTTGGTGAATATAGAAACTTTCTTAAAAATCAAAAAAACCTCAGCGATAAAACAATTCTAAATTATCTAGCGGATTGTGATCGCTTTTTCAAGTATTTGGGCTCAGCATATATCACCGATCTTGCTCATATTGATGTAAGGGTTATGCGGGAATACCTGGCCAGCCTGTACGAAGCTGGCTATGCCCGTAGCACCATTGCGCGCCATCTAGCCTGTTTGCGCTCGCTGTTCAAGTATCTGTACCAGTGTCGGATTGTAGAGACAAACCCGCTGCTCTTGTTGCACGCCCCCAAAAAGGTGAGACGCTTGCCGCAGTTTCTGTACCGGCAGGAAGTCGAGCAGTTACTGGAACAGGCGCGGCCGACCCAGACGCAGCCGGACAGCCGGTTATTGGAAATCAGAAATCTGGCCGTCCTGGAGTTGTTTTACAGCTCCGGGCTGCGGATCGGAGAGGCGGTCCAGATAAATATCGGGGATATCGACCTGGAGATGCGAAGTCTGATTATTAAGGGAAAGGGGCGAAAAGAGCGGATGGCGCCGATTGGCAGGCAGGCTGCCGGGGCCATCGGCTCGTACCTGAGCCAGGCAAGGCCAGCCCTGGTAGGAAGCCCTCCTGACCGTAGCGATCCGTTGTTTGTGAACTGGCGCGGCAAGCGCCTGAGCACCAGGGGCCTTTACGAGATTATCATGAAGTACCTGAGGGGGTTGGGGGTGGCCCGGAACCTGACACCTCACGTTCTCAGGCACACTTTTGCCACCCACCTGCTGGAGGGGGGAGCCGATCTGAGATCGGTTCAGGAACTGCTCGGCCATGCCAGGATGTCCAGCACTCAGATCTACACTCATGTGTCCGGTGAACGGATCAAGAAGGTGTACGAAGCTGCCCATCCCCGGGCATTTGGGAAGTGAGAAGTGGGAAATGGAAAAGGAAATAGAGAGGCTCTGCTTCAGGAGAACGGCTTCTGCGCTTGAGAAGCGTTCAACTGGTACTTGGCTTCAGTGGGGGATTGCAATCCCCCACTGAAGCNNTCCGCATTCTTCCTCCGCATCCGGGTTACGCCCGGCCTGAAGAATGCGGAGTACAAGGCCAGGCCAAAGGCCTGGATGCGGAGGAAGCGGGAGCATTAGAGCGGGTAGTCATCTGTGGTAAATAGAATGTGGGAAGTGGATAAAAAGAGATGATTGGGACCACCATTATCGGTGTGAAAAGAGATGGCCGGGTTGCCCTGGGGGGAGATGGACAGGTGACCTTCGGCAACAATACCATCATCAAGGCAGGAGCTCGTAAGATCAGGAAACTTCACAACGATCAGGTGCTGGCCGGATTTGCCGGCGCAGTTGCAGATTCCTTGACCCTTTTCGATCGATTCGAGCAGAAACTAGATGAATACCGGGGTAATTTGCAGCGGGCAGCGGTGGAACTGACCAAGGAGTGGCGCCTGGACAAGTACCTGCGGCGGTTGGAAGCCATGCTGATCGTGGCCGACAAGGGGCAGATCCTGATTATTTCCGGCAACGGTGAAGTGATCGAGCCGGATGACAACATTGCTGCCATCGGCAGCGGAGGACCATATGCGCTGGCGGCGGCCAGGGCGCTGCTGGCCCATACCAGTCTGGACGCTCCCCAGATTGTGCAGTCTGCCATGGAGATTGCTGCCTCGATTTGCATCTACACAAATAATTGCATCACCGTAGAACAATTATAGGTTGGTGAAACCGTGGATGAACTAACCCCGTCACAAGTGGTTGCTGAGCTCGACCGGTATATCATCGGCCAGAACGAGGCCAAAAAGGCTGTAGCTATAGCCCTGCGCAACAGGTACCGGAGGCGTCAGTTGCCTCCGGAGCTCAGGGATGAGATCGTGCCCAAAAATATTCTCATGATTGGGCCGACCGGGGTTGGCAAGACCGAAATTGCCCGGCGCTTGGCAAAACTGGTCAAAGCACCGTTCGTCAAAGTGGAGGCGACCAAGTTTACCGAAGTCGGTTACGTTGGCCGGGACGTGGAGTCCATGGTACGCGACCTGACTGAGGTAGCGATACGCACCGTCAAGACCGAGAAGATGGCTGAAGTTATGGCCAATGCAGCCGTGCAAGCCAATGAAAGGATCCTGGATCTTCTTGTGAACCATCCGAAACGCAATAAGGTGTCCAGAAATCCTTTCGAATACTTGTTTTCAGAGATGGGGGGAGCGCCTGCAGAAGAAAGCACCGAGGACGAAAGCGTTAAGACCACCCGCCAATTACTGCGCCAAAAACTGGCTGATGGAGAGTTGGAAGAGGCAGTAGTAGAGATGGACATCGAGGAGAAAACGCCCCAGATGTTCGAGATCTTTTCCGGGAGCGGAATGGAGGAGATGGGCATCAACCTCCAGGACATGCTGGGCAACTTCTTGCCCAAGCGCAGAAAAAAGCGCAGGCTGCCCGTCAAGGATGCACGAAAGATGTTGATCCAGGAAGAGGCCCAGAGGCTGATCGATATGGACGAGATCGTCTCCATCGGCATTGATCGGGCCGAACAGTCCGGGATCATTTTTGTTGATGAGATTGACAAGATTGCTGGCCGGGAAAATACCTCGGGACCCGATGTATCCAGGGGCGGAGTACAGCGGGATATCCTGCCGATCATTGAGGGATCTGCCGTAATCACCAAGTACGGGCAGGTAAAAACCGATTACATGCTGTTTATTGCCGCTGGCGCTTTTAATACCAGCAAGCCTTCGGACCTGATTCCGGAACTGCAAGGACGCTTTCCGATCAGGGTGGAACTGCAACCCCTGACCAGGGATGATTTTATAAAGATCTTGACGGAACCGGATAACTCGCTGATCCATCAGTACTCTGAATTGCTCAAAACCGAAAATATCAGCATCGAGTTCACCGGGGACTCCCTTGAAGAGGTAGCGGAGATGGCAGACCTCGTCAATGCCCGGACAGAAAACATCGGGGCGCGGCGCCTATATACCATCATGGAAAAGGTGCTCGAAGACCTGTCATTCAATGCCACGGAAATCTCTCCGCGGGAGATCAGGATCGACAGAGAATATGTCAGAGAGAGACTATCCGCCATCGTCAAGGATTATGATTTAAGCAGGTACATACTGTAAAACCGGGGGTAGAGCTATTGGATACATCATTATACAGTGCTGATGAATTACTGAAAAAGACCAGAAACATCAATAGGATGATGCAAATATCCGCGGGCCAACCGGTGGATTTTGCAACCATTGCCAAGATTCTGGGAGAGAGCGCCAACGCCAACATCTATTTAGTGGGAAGGCGGGGCAAGATCTTGGCCTGCCATTTCTGTGCCGATTTTACCTGCAGTATCATGGATGATATTATCGCCTACAGCGAGTCTTTTCCTGAGAGTTACAACCATGAACTATTGCAGGTCAACGAGTCGATGTCCAACCTCCCCCAAGAAAATGATTTTTGCCTGTTCAGTTCCTCCTCCAAGTGCCCGTTGCCGGACAAAAAAATTTCGATCATTCCGATCATCGGTGGCGGAGAACGCTTGGGCAGCTTGGTCCTCACCCGGGTCGGGTCAGAACTCGATGCCGGGGAACTGGTCCTGGCAGAACACGGTGCGGTGTCGGTGGGCATGGAGATCATGAGGATCAAACAGGCGCGGGCTGAATCAGACACCAGGAAAAAGGCCTCGGTGCAGATTGCCCTGAGCACCCTGTCCTTCTCGGAAATGGAAGCTGTGGAGCACATATTTTACGAGTTGGGCAGCCTTGAGGGGCTGTTGGTGGCCAGCCGGATTGCCGACCGGGTGGGCATCACCCGTTCCGTAATCGTCAATGCCTTGCGAAAGCTGGAAAGTGCCGGCGTGATCGAATCTAAATCACTGGGGATGAAGGGCACATATATTCGTGTTTTGAACGATAATCTGCTGGACGAACTGAAAAAAAACAACTCCAGCAGGAAATCGGTAAAGAATCTCAAAAGGATCTAAGCAGTCTCCTGTTGCCGCGTTTCCGGAAATGAGTTTTGAGAGAAAGGATGAATGCTTAAATCAGTGCCGGGGCCAACGGCGGTACCAGAAGCAAAATCTAGCGTGTAGGAGCGTTGTACACTAAAATGGAAAACATTATTCTGGAAAGCATTATTTTACTGATCTTCGTAATCGTTGCCCTGATCATCATCATAGTCTTACGTGACCGGCGTGAACTGAAAACCAAGCAGATGGCCGCGGATCTGTTACAATTGGAGGAAGTGGTTGGGGACCTCAAGAAAATCAAGGATGAACTGGCGACGGCTCAGGTATCGCTCAAGAAGCACGAGGCTGCCCTGTCCCAGGCCCTCACCCAGGCAGATGGACGCCTGAGGCAGACTGGCTTTGCAGGAGTTAATTCCGAGCACCGGCAGCAACCGGCAGGAACTGCAGGAGCGAACAGGGAGAGGCAGGATGACAGGAGAGACCGGGATCGCGGTCCGCGGCAGCCTGGAAAAGGCAAGACCTGGGGAAGTGACCACCAGGACAACAGGCGTAGGGAATATTCCGGCGCCTCCGGTGAAGCGGGGGAGAACGTCGCGATCAACGACGGCGAGAAGTATGCTAAGGTATCCGAGTTGGCAGCACATGGCCTGACGGCACAGGAGATCGCCAAGAGATTGAATGTGAACGCGGAGGAAGTATCCCTTGTGCTGGAATTGAAAAAGAAGTGAGAGACTTCCACGTCTCACCTCTCAAGTTGTCAGCCATTATGTTGTCAGCCATTATTTAGTTATGCTATACTAGGCGATGAAAAATAACGCACGCTGCCGATTCTGGCCGGGGGTCCCGCCCGGGTCCGTCCAGGGATGAACGCAGCGGAGGAAAAACCAAAGGAGGATTTGACTATGCCGGTAATATCGATGAAACAATTACTCGAAGCGGGAGTGCATTTTGGGCACCAGACCAGGCGCTGGAATCCGAAAATGGCTCCTTTCATTTTTACGGAACGAAATGGCATCTACATTATCGACCTGCAGAAAACGGTCAAGAGAATCGACGAGGCTTACAATTTTATCAAAGATGTGGTCAAAAACAATGGCACGATCCTATTCGTGGGCACCAAGAAACAGGCCCAGGAGTCGATCCAGGAAGAGGCCGGGCGGTGCGGCATGTTTTACGTCAATGAACGCTGGCTGGGTGGGATGCTCACCAACTTCAGCACCATTCGCAAGCGGGTCGACAGGCTCAGGGAGCTAGAAAAAAAGGAGGAGCAGGGCACTTTTGACCTGCTTCCCAAGAAAGAGGTTACCAAGCTAAAAGCGGAACAGGAAAAGTTGATGCGATTCCTGAAAGGGATCAAGGAGATGAACAAACTCCCGGGGGCCCTGTTCATCGTGGACTCGCGGAAAGAGCACATAGCTGTTTGCGAAGCCAGAAAATTGGGAATACCTACAGTAGGAATCGTTGATACTAACTGTGACCCGGACGAGATCGATTACATCATACCGGGGAACGATGATGCCATCAGAGCCGTGCGCCTGCTGACGTCCAAAATGGCGGACGCAGTTTTGGAGGCTAAACAGGGGGAGCAAAATGAGATGTGAGATGCGGGAAGTGTGACCTCTCGCCTCTCGACTCGCAATATGGAGGGAACGTACGTGATCAAGGCAGAACAGGTAAAAGAACTCAGGGAACGAACGGGCTCCGGCATGATGGAGTGTAAAAAAGCATTGACAGAAACCAGCGGTGATCTGGATAAGGCGATTCTCTACTTGCGCGAACACGGACTGGCGGCAGCGGCGAAGAAGGCTGGCAGAGCCACCGGAGACGGAAGGATCGAGGTCTATATCCATCCGGGGTCAAAGCTGGGCGTGATGGTGGAGGTCAATTGTGAAACCGATTTTGTCGCCAAGACCGATGAATATCAAAGCTTGTGCCATGAGATCGCCATGCAGATAGCTGCCTCCGATCCCAGCTACCTGGAACGTGACCAGGTTCCCGAGTCCGTGCTGGAACAGGAAAAAGAGATCGCCCGGACATTGAGTGAGGGTGAGGGCAAACCCGAAAAGGTGATCGATAAGATCGTGCAGGGCAGAATGGAAAAGTTCTATCAAACCGTCTGCCTGCTGGAGCAACCCTATATCAGGGATCCGCAACGGCCGGTCAGTGACCTGGTCAAAGAGGCCATCTCCAAATTGGGGGAGAATATCGTCATTCGCCGCTTTGTCCGGTTTCGCCTGGGTGAAGAAGCGTAGCCCGAAGGGAGAGGTTTTTTGGATACGGAAGTAGAAGTTAGTGCCAGTTGGGGGTTAACAGGCTTGCAAGCACCCAAGTACCACAGGATCATTCTGAAACTGAGCGGCGAGGCTCTTGCCGGGGGGCGGGGTTACGGAATAGATCCGGATATAGTAAACTCGATCGCCAGTGAGATCAGAGATATTAAGGACAAGGGCGTTGAAGTGGCGATAGTGGTGGGGGGCGGCAATATCTGGCGGGGTGTGGCCGGAAGCGCTAAGGGGATGGACCGGGCAACCGCTGACTACATGGGAATGCTTGCCACTGTCATCAACGCTCTGGCCTTGCAGGACGCCTTGGAAAAGAGCGGTGTGGATACCAGGGTTCAGAGCGCGATAGAGATGAAAGAAGTGGCCGAACCGTATATCCGGCGCCGTGCTATCCGCCATCTGGAAAAGGGGCGGGTGGTTATCTTTGGGGGCGGGACGGGCAACCCTTTTTTCTCCACCGACACCACAGCGGCCCTAAGGGCTGCGGAAATTGAGGCCGAAGTTATCTTGATGGCCAAGAATGTTGACGGTGTATACGACTCTGACCCGAAAAAGAATCCGGATGCCAAGAGGTATCTGGAACTGGGATACTTGGACGTTCTCAATAAAGGCCTGGCGGTGATGGATTCAACAGCGACTTCCCTGTGCATGGAGAACAAGATCCCGCTCATCGTCTTCAACCTGAGCATCAAGGGCAACATCATGAAGACGGTGATGGGCCATAAAACAGGGACTTACGTTGGGAGGGAGCATAGTGACTAAAGAAATCCTACAGCAGCTTGAAGATAAAATGAAAAAGACGGTCGACCTGATGGCCAGGGATCTTACTACCCTGCGAGCCGGACGGGCAACGCCGACCCTGCTGGACAAGATCTTCATTGATTACTTCGGTACACCGACACCGATCAACCAGGTGGCTACCATCTCCGTGCCTGAACCCCGCTTATTGGTCATCCAGCCGTGGGAGCGCAATTTGGTACCGCAGATCGAAAAGGCCATTTTAAAATCCGATCTCGGCGTTACTCCCAATAGCGACGGTTACCTGATCAGGATTACCATACCATCTCTAACCCAGGATAAGCGGAAGGACCTGGTGAAGGTCATTCAGAAGAAGGCCGAAGAAGTGCGGGTGGTCGTCCGCAACCTGAGAAGGGATAGTAACGACCAGGTTAAAGCGGCCGAAAAGAAAGGCGAGGCCTCTGAGGATGAGGCCAAGCGCAGCCTGGATGAGATTCAGAAAAAAACAGACAAGTATATCAAGCAGGTGGATCAGGTTGCCGAAGCCAAGCAGAAGGAGATCATGGAGTTGTAATGAAAAATTTGACGGCTGTTGATGTAGCCGGTTATCTGTTGCCAGAGGCAAGCCAAATTCTGCAGCAAGCAGGGTACCAGGTGGCGGTGGTTGCCACCGGAAGCCCCAGGCCATACCAGGCCAGGGTGTTGCGGCAGCGGCAGTTGAATGAAAACTTGATAGAGTTGACCCGGTCTTGCGAGTTTTACCAAGACCCCACTATCACTGAAAAGGAGGTGAGGGATAGTGCCCTACAAGATTACTGACAAGTGCGAGTCATGTGGCTCCTGTATGGACGAATGTCCGAACGGGGCGATCGAAGAGGTGGAAGGCGGCTACAGGATCATCAAGGAGAAATGCGAAGACTGTGGCTCCTGCATGGATGTCTGCCCGAACGAAGCCATTTGCGAAGAGTAAGCACGATTAAAACGCGGTTCTTCCCCCCTCCTGGAGGGGGTTTTTATTAAGCAATCACAGATGACTAACCCGCTCTAATGCCCCCGCTTCTGAAGCGGGGGGATAAGAGCGGTTAATCACTGTATTAACTGGCTCTAAGCTTCAGAGGGGGAAACAATCCCCCTCTGAAGCCAAGACCCAGTTGAAGAGGTGGGGTCTTGAAAAAAGAACTTATTGACAAGGTATTTTCATTTAAAGGCAGCAAGCAACCGGGCATTCTCCAACTCAGGAAACAACTGATCAGGGAGCGCCTGCCGGGTCACGTGGCGGTCATCATGGACGGAAATGGCCGCTGGGCTCAGGCCAAGGGGCTTCCCAGGGTGTTCGGCCACCGGGCGGGGATGGAGGCCCTCCAGGAGGTCGTCAGGCTGTGTGTCGATCTGGGCATAAAGGTGCTGACTGTATACGCCTTCTCCACGGAAAATTGGAAAAGGCCGCAGGAAGAAATCGGCATCCTGATGAACTTATTATATGAATACGTACAGAAAGAACTGGACGAGCTTGATCGCCAGAATGTCTGCATCAGGGTGATCGGGCATATCCAGGAGCTTCCGTTCCGCGCCCGCCACGAATTAGACCGGTCTCGGGCATCGACTGCAAACAATGACGGGCTGATCCTCAATATTGCTCTCAACTACGGAGGCCGGATGGAAATCGTAGACGCCGCCCGCAGCCTTGCTGCCAAGGTAAGAGACGGCGCTCTGGAACCAGAGGCGATAGACGAGACGATGTTTGAGCAACACCTCTATACAGCGGGTATTCCCGATCCCGACCTGCTGATCAGGCCGGCGGGCGATTTTCGGATAAGCAACTTTCTGCTGTGGCAGATAGCCTATACGGAATTTTGGAACACAAATGCTTACTGGCCGGATTTCAAGGACCATGTCCATTTTTTGAGCGCCCTGGTGGCATTTCAGAAAAGAGAAAGACGGTATGGAGGCCTTTTATAGTAATTGGTGGTTGGTAGTTGGATGATCACAAACAACGACCGATCACGCCACTGAATAGTTTTTTCCAACGACCAACGACTAACGGCCAACCACCAAAATTGGAGGCAGGGCTTCTTTGCTGGCAAAACGCATCATCAGCGCACTAATCGCCATCCCGCTGGGGATCCTGATCGTCTATGAGGGAAAGTTGTTTTTTCTCTTGGGTATTTTATTTATAACAGTGACAGGGCTTTATGAGATGCGGAACCTGCTGCTGCGCATGAACCTGCGCTTTCCCCCGCTGCTCATATACGGGAATGGGATCCTATTTCCGATCGTCGCCTATTTTCTCTCTGGTTCCAACCAGATGCTTTTGCTGTTTGCCGCAGTAACCTGTTCTTTAATGCTGTATTTAATAGCCATGATTATCAGCTTTCCCAGGTATTCGGCTGCAGAGATCGCTGTCTCCTATCTGGGAAGTTCATATATCGGGATACTGATAAGCTACACTATCTTAATACGTCATATGAGCCCCGAGGGGTTCTTCTATCTTCTCTACCTGCTGATCTTAACCTGGGCGTATGATGCCGGCGCTTATTTTGCGGGTAACTATTTGGGCAGACATTCCTTATGCCCTGCCCTGAGCCCGCAAAAAACCCTTGAGGGAGTGGCTGGCGGCCTGCTGATGACTGTTGGCGCCGCTCTTATTTTTCAGAGACTGCACCCGATAGGCGCCTATTTTGACACTGTGGTGCTGAGCTTGCTGATCGGTATTTTCGTACAGGTAGGCGACCTGGCGGAATCGGCTCTAAAGAGAATGGCCGGCGTGAAGGACTCCGGCACCATGATACCGGGCCATGGGGGCGTCCTCGACCGTTTTGACGGTCTTCTTTTCAGCGCTCCGGTCGCATATCTTTATCTGAAACTGGTCTTATTTCGTTAGGAGTGAAAGAGCTTGTCTCCTTTGCTGGAGCGTAGCCTTTTGATGCTAGTCAGGCTGGCGATAGCGATCCTGGCTGGCCTGGGATTGATTCTGTTCTTCAGGTATTTCTGGCCGCTGGTGGCAATGCTGATCGACACCAGCATCAAAGTACTGCTGCCCCTGTTCATATCATACTTGATCGCCTTGATCCTGTACCCGGTGATCGACCGCATGGAGCGGAGGCTGCACATCAACCGCACCTGGGGCGCCGCTCTTGCCCTGTTCGTGTTTCTGGCCGTAATCGGCGGCCTGTTCTTTCTGCTGGCTTCCAACCTGATTCGGGAACTGCTCCAGTTGTACCAGCAATTGTCTGTCATCTCCCAGGGCATGGGAGCCTGGAACATCAACATGCTTACCGAAAAACTGCGCCCTTTTTTGACGCAGTTGCAACTCCCTCCGAATATGGTCCAGAACGCCCTGCAGAACTACCAGCAGGTATTCAACCTCCTGAGGAATATCGTCAACTTCTTGCTGGTGCAGATGTACTTCCTGGTCATCTCCCTGCCGCACTATTTCTTAATGCTGATCGTCACCGTCATCGCCAGCTATTTCTTTGCCCGGGACTACCAACTGCTCAAGGCCGGCCTGTTACGCACGCTTCCCGATCACTGGCAGGTACCGGTCAGGAGGGTGGCCTCCGGCCTTCACAGAGCGCTCCAGGGCTACGCCAAGGCCGAACTGTTCATGGTGTTCCTGACGGGATTGGAAAGCCTGGTCGGGCTGTCCATTTTAGGCGTTAGCTTCGCGTACATCCTGGCCATCCTGGCCATCATCCTGGATTTGCTTCCGGTCTTAGGGATCGCGATCCTGTACGTGCCCTGGGCGATCTGGCTGTTGTTCGCCGGCAACTCGCGTCTTGGCATTGGCCTCCTGCTTCTATATGGTATAATTGTGCTCGTAAGGCAATTGGTCGAGCCGAGGATTCTGGCCCGGAACATGGGGCTGCACCCCTTGACGACGCTGATCGCTATTTACCTGGGGTTCATGCTGCTGGGTTTCTGGGGGCTGGTGTTGGGGCCGGCGGTAGTGATCGCCTATAAAACAGTGATGAGTGATGAGNNTGATGAGTGATGAGTGATGAGTTGAATGATAGAGAAATACGAGGACTCTCATTACTCAGGACGCATTATCGGCGGCGGCTAGTTTCTGTTGAAAAGAGGCGTGACAACTCATAACTCATAACTCATTACCCATTACTCGGAAAAATGTGGTTGTGCTCGGATCTACTGGGTCGATCGGGAAACAGGCTCTGGAAGTGGTCGGATGGTTTCCGGACCGGTTCAAGCTGGTCGGTCTGGCCACCAATAAGAATATAGAACTGCTCGAGGAACAGGTGGCGGCTCACGGCGTACCCTTTGCCGCGGTGGCGGACCTGGCTGCGGCCAGGGAATTCGGGTGGCGCTCCCGTGGGAGCGGCGTCATTTGCCTGCCGGGTCCCGTTGGAATGAAGGAGCTGGCCAGCCTGCCCGACGCAGACCTCATTCTGGTGGCTGTGAGCGGAATCGCCGGCCTGGTTCCCACCCTGGAGGCCATTAGCAGTGGCAAGACTGTGGCCCTGGCCAACAAGGAGACCCTGGTGGCGGGGGGTTCCCTGGTAATGAGCGCTGCTGAGAGCCGGGGGGTGCAGGTAATACCCGTGGACAGCGAGCATTCCGCCATCCACCAGTGTCTAATGAGAGATGAGAAGCTAGAGGTGAGAGGTGGGACATCTCACATCCCAGTTGCCAGACTGATTATAACTGGTTCCGGCGGGCCTTTTCACGGCATGACCGGGGACCAGTTGCGGGATGTGACGCCGGAGCAGGCCCTCAGGCATCCGACCTGGCAGATGGGGGCTAAGATCACCATCGATTCGGCCACCCTGATGAACAAGGGCCTGGAGGTCATCGAGGCTAGGTGGCTGTTCGATGTTGATTACCCTGACATAGAGGTGCTGATCCATCCGCAGAGCATCGTGCACGGCCTGGTTGCCTATCAGGACGGGGCGGTGATCGCCCAACTGGGGCGACCGGACATGCGGGTGCCGATCCAGTATGCGCTTATGTTTCCGGAACGCATAGCCAACCGGCTGGAACCACTCGATCTGGCCGGGGCGGCGCAGTTGACTTTTGCCAAACCTGACCTGGAAACCTTTCATTGCCTGGCGCTGGCCATTGAGGCAGGGAAGGCCGGCGGCACCATGCCAGCGGTCTTGAACGCCGCCAACGAGGTGGCAGTGATGGCTTTCTTGCAAGGAAAGATACCATTCCTATCAATAGCCGAAGTTGTTGAGGGAACGATGAGTCGTCATGACGCCATCCCCTCGCCGGGCCTGGATGAGATCCTGAACGCAGACGGGTGGGCCCGGCAGGTGGCGGAACATATGCTGAGTTCGAGGTGGTAGGCCATGTTTATCCTGGTTGCCCTCCTGGTATTGGGGGTCCTGATCTTTGTACATGAACTCGGTCACTTTATCGTGGCCAAACTGTCAGGGATGCCGGTCGATGAATTCAGCCTGGGGTTCGGGCCTGCCATAGCCAGCAGGCAATGGGGCGAGACCCGGTATTCTCTGCGGATCTTGCCTCTCGGTGGGTATAACAAGATAGCGGGTATGGAGCCCAATGACGACCGCCCGAACGGCTTCACACACAAGCCCCTAGCGGCGCGGATAGGGGTGATCCTGGCCGGTTCCCTGTCCAACCTGGTGTTCGCAGTCCTGATCTTCGTCATCCTGTTCAGCGTCATGGGCACTCCTACGGCATCCAACGCCAACCTGATCGGGGACATCATGCCCAAGAGCCCTGCCGAACATGCCGGTTTGCAACCCGGTGACCGGATCTCCATGATTGATGGTAGACAGACCTCAACCTGGGATGACGTGGCCTCGAATATCCACAGCAAGGGCACCAGTCCGGTGACTTTGCTGATCGAGCGCCAGGGGCAAGACTTCAGCCTGGTGATCACACCGGAATATGATCCCAGTTCCAAGATCAGCCTGATCGGCATTGTCCCAACAACTGTCTGGTTAAAGCAGGGCATTATCCCGGGCATGCAATCCGGCCTGCAGGAATCATATGACTGGTCGGCACAGATTGTGCAGTCATTGGTGCAACTGTTCACGGGCAAGGTTCAGATGCAGGACCTGTCGGGCCCGGTAGGCATTGTCAAGACGCTTGGCGATACTGCCCGGGAAGGCCTGCGCTACCTGCTGATACTTACCGGAATACTGGGCATCAACCTGGCCATTGTCAACCTCTTGCCGATCCCGGCCCTGGACGGCAGCCGCCTGGTCTTTCTGCTCCTGGAGGGAGCGAGAGGCAAGCCGATCAACCCAGAAAAAGAAAACATCATCCACCTGGTAGGGTTTGCAGTGCTTATGTGTCTCGTGCTGATGATTACTTACAACGACATTATACGGCTGTTTTCAGGAGGCTGAGGCTGGGATGATGAGGCGGAACACCAGGCAGTTGATGCTGGGGCGCCTTCCGGTGGGCGGCGGGGCGCCCATTTCCGTGCAGACGATGACCAAGACGGATACCCGGGATGCCCAGGCCACTGTGGCGCAGATCAGAGAGTTGGAGCAACTCGGGTGCGACGTGATCAGGGTGGCTGTGCCCGACGAACTGGCAGCCAGGGAACTGGCCGGGATCAGGTCCAGTATCGGCATCCCCCTGGTGGCGGATATTCACTTCGATTACCGGCTGGCGTTGCAAGCGATTGCGGCTGGAGTCGACGGGTTGCGGATCAATCCCGGAAACATCGGGTCGCAGGACCGGGTGCGGGCGGTTGTCAGGGCGGCAGCGGAGCGCCGGATTCCGATCAGGATCGGCGTGAATGCCGGTTCTCTGGCGCCAGAGGTCCTGGAACGCTACGGGAGAACCCCGGCCGGTCTGGTGGAGAGCGCCCTTTCGCACGTCCGGCTGCTGGAGCAGGAACAGTTCTTCGACATCAAGATCTCCGTCAAAGCCTCTGATGTGCTTCTGACTATCGAAGCTTACCGGCTGCTTTCGGAAAAGGTCGATTACCCCCTGCACCTGGGGGTGACTGAGGCGGGCGGACCCTGGGCAGGCACCGTTAAATCGGCTATTGGCATCGGCGCTCTCCTATCCGAGGGCATCGGAGACACCATCCGGGTGTCCCTTACAGGCACGCCACACGAGGAGGTAAGGGCGGGGAAACAGATTCTCAGGAGCCTTGGCTTGCGCCAGGGTGGCATCGATCTGATCTCCTGCCCGACCTGTGGGCGCTGCCAGGTCGACTTGTTGGAAATCGCCCGGGTTGTCGAGGAGCAACTCCCGGAAACGGACGAGGGCTTGAAGGTAGCGGTGATGGGCTGTACTGTAAACGGACCTGGCGAAGCACGGGATGCGGATGTCGGTATTGCCGGCGGTAGGGGTAAGGGCATGTTGTTCAAGCGTGGTCTACTGCTCCGTAGGGTACCGGAAGAAAACCTTGCTGAAGCTTTAATTATGGAAATCAAACAAATGCTGGGGGAAAGGAAACAAGATCATGCGAGTGACTGAGACACTGATATCTACCCTAAGGGAGGTGCCGGCGGAGGCTGACATCGTCAGCCACCAGTTGCTGCTCAGGTCCGGCATGCTCCGCAAGGTGGCCGCCGGGATCTATACCATCCTGCCACTGGGGCACCGGGTGCTGCTGAAGATTGAAGCGATCATCCGGGAAGAGATGAACCGGGCCGGGGGCATCGAACTGCTCATGCCGATCATTCAGCCGGCGGAACTCTGGCAGCAGAGCGGGAGATGGGATGTCTACGGCCCGGAGTTGTTTCGCTTGAAGGATAGGCATGAGCGCAGTTTCTGCCTGGGACCGACACACGAGGAGCTCTTTACGGAGTTGGTTCGCCAGGAGATCAGATCATACCGGCAACTTCCTTTAATGCTGTACCAGATACAGAACAAGTACCGGGATGAGCGGAGGCCGCGCTTCGGGCTGCTGCGTGGCCGGGAGTTCATCATGAAGGACCTGTATTCTTTTGACATCGACGAGAATGGCCTTGATGCAAGCTATCGTAAAATGTACGCGGCTTATAACCGGATCTTCACCCGCTGCGGGTTAGACTTCAGGGTGGTGGAGGCTGACCCCGGCGCCATTGGTGGGAGCGATACCCACGAGTTTATGGTCATGGCAGACACCGGCGAGGCGGAGATTGTCTTCTGTTCAGCCTGCGATTATGCTGCGGATGTTGAAAAGGCGCCCTGTCTTGTAGAGAGCCAGACAGGGCCGCGCCCGCGCCCAGAGGGCACCCGGCGCCGCATTCTTTCCTCCGCATCCAGGACTCGGCCGGGCCTGAAAGAATGCGGAGTACAAGACCGGGCGGAAAGCCCGGATGCGGTGGAGGCGGTGCTGTGTCCGGTGGACGAGGCGCGGTTGCAGCCACTTCAGCGGGTGCGGACGCCGGGAACGAGGACGGTAAGGGAAGTGGCCGAATACCTGGGCATCCCGGCTGAGCAGGTGCTGAAGATCCTGATGTACGTCACGGACGACGTGCCGGTAGCGGTCCTGGTGAGAGGAGACCGCAGCCTTAACGAGATCAAGCTTAAAAACTATCTGCAGACGAATGTGCTGGAGATAGCAGATGAAGAAGATGTCGCCGGACGCTTCGGCTTGCCGCAAGGTTTTGCAGGGCCGGTCGGTCTGGGCGGACGGGTCAGGCTATTGGCAGACAACGAGATCAAAAACCTGTCAAATATGGTGGCAGGGGCTAACGAACCGGACTTCCACTACCGCAACGTGAACTATGGTAGAGATTATCAAGTGGAAGACTTCGCCGACTTCCGGCTCGCTCAGGAAGGCGACATCTGCCCCAAGTGCGGACAGCCGTTACAATTGAAGCGGGGGATCGAGATCGGCCAGTTGTTCAAACTGGGAACGAAATATAGCAAAGCCATGGGAGCCAATGTATTGGACGAAAATGGCAGGGAGATTCCTGTAGTGATGGGCTGCTATGGAATCGGAGTCACCCGTACCCTGGCTGCAGCGGTCGAACAGTGGCATGATCAGGATGGCATCATCTGGCCGCCTTCTATTGCCCCCTATGAGGCCGTGATTATTCCGGTCGGGCAGCACGACTCCTTGCAGGCTGACCTGGCGGATGACTTTTGCCGGCAATTGACAGACTCCGGTATTGACTCCATCTACGACGACAGATCTGAAAGGACCGGGGTGAAATTCAAGGACGCGGACTTGATTGGCTACCCGGTGCGGATCGTCATCAACAAGGATACGGTAACGGAGGGGTTGGTGGAAATCAAGTGGCGGGCCTCTGGCGCCGTGGAGAGGATTCCCAAGGATACGGCTGCGGCGTATCTCAGGCACAAACTCGCCAGGGACTGATAGCGAGATCATTGGTGGATCATCCTTTTGTGCAAGATCCGTAGAAACTATAAAATTACTAAAAGGCCGGGTTGCAGAAAGCGTGGCGTTTTGATATAATTTGACTAGCCAAAGGGCTAGGTTTGGGCAGGCCCTGAAGCCTAGTTTCAGGCTGAGGCTACACCTGAACGTCGGGATTCAGCTCTGAAAGGCTGCCTTTTCGTGGAGGTTGCTGAGGGAGTGGGTTTATGCCCACTCTTAAATATTATGTTTCTGCTCCCAGGCATGATCACGATTAACGGCCACAGGTCGCGAACCTTTGAAAGATTCGGGAGGCAAGACCGATTATGAATACTGAATTTGTTAGCGCCCTAAAAGAAATCGAAAAAGAGAAAGGCATCAGCATAGATTTTCTTTTGCAGGCTACTGAACATGCCCTGCTCACTGCTTTCCGGAAAAATTTCGGGGCGCAGAATGCCAGGGTCGAGATCGAAAGGGACACCGGTGAGTATAAGGTTTTTGCCAAAAAAGTGGTGGTGGAGTCTGTCACCGACCCACGTCTGGAGATTGCCATCGGTGATTGCCAAGAGGGCGGTTCCGAAGTGGTCCTCGGGGATGTGGTAGAAGTCGAGGTCACCCCCAAGAATTTCGGACGGATTGCCGCCCAGGCTGCCAAACAGGTGGTTATGCAGCAGATCAGGGAAGCGGAGCGCGGGTTGATCTATGAAGAATTTTTGAGTCGGGAGGGGGACATCGTAACCGGAGTGGTCCGGCGCCTGGAAGCCAAGAATATGTTTATTGACCTCGGCCGGGCCGAAGCGCTGCTCGCACCTGCAGAACAGATACCGACAGAAAGGCATAAACAGAGCGACCGCATTAAAACTTACGTGATCGAGGTCAAAAAAACCACCAAGGGACCCCAGATATTGGTCTCCAGGACCCATCCCGGTCTGGTCAAGCGCCTTTTTGAGTTGGAGGTACCGGAGATCTATGAAGGCGTGGTGGAAATCAAGGCTGTTGCCAGAGAACCGGGCAGCCGCTCCAAGATCGCGGTGTATTCCAGGGATGAGAATGTAGACTCCGTCGGGGCTTGCGTCGGCCCGAAGGGCATGCGGGTGCAGGCAATCGTCAACGAGTTGAAGGGGGAGAAAATTGATATTATCCGGTGGAACAGCAGCCCGGTGGAGTTCGTGGCCAATGCCCTGAGCCCGGCAAAGCCGATCGCTGTCGGGATTGACGAGGATGAGAAGATCGCCAGAGTGACTGTTCCAGACCACCAGTTGTCGCTGGCGATCGGAAAAGAGGGCCAGAATGCCCGCCTGGCAGCCAGGCTGACCGGATGGAAGATCGACATCAAGAGTATCTCTCAGATGCGGGAAAAGATTGATTATGCCTCTGAACCCGACGGGGAGGAGAATGTCGACGATGGGCAGGATCAGGAAGATTCCGCAGCGGATCTGCGTGGGGTGCCAAAAAGCAAGGGGTAAAAAAGAATTGATCCGGATTGTCAGGACACCGGACCTACAGGTGAAGATCGATGCCACCGGAAAGCTTTCCGGAAGAGGCGCCTATCTGTGCCGGGATCTCGAATGCCTGGACTTGGCCATGACCGGGAAGAAACTGCAGCGGGCCTTGCATGCGGACCTCCCCCCGGAGGTCGTGGAAAACTTGAAGGCTCAACTGGCTTAAGGTTCACCGGCCTGATCAGCGCAGGCGGGCTTCGACCACAGATAGCTACCCGCTCTAATGCTCCCGCTTTTCAGAAGCGGTGGTATAAGAGCGGCTACGTCCCGATTGCTAAGGCTTCAGTGGAGGAAGAAAATCCCCCCACTGAAGCTAAGAACTAGTTGAACAAGCAAACAAACGACATGCGTATAGGTTGTCATTTGGAGGTGATTTGATGGGAAAAATTCGCGTCTATGAGCTTGCTAAGGACCTCGGAGTGAGCAGCAAGGTTCTGCTTGACAGGATGCAGCAGATGGGTTTGCCTGCCAAGAGCTATATGGGCACTCTGGAGGATGAGGAGACCAGGCGATTGAAGGAAGCTTTTACGAAGAAAGAGCAGCCGTCCCAACCAATAACGAAAACGCCTGCCCAGGCCCCCGGCCTGGCAAGAGGCGCTACGCCGTCAGGCGGTGCCAGGTCCTCCGCGCCCGCAAGCGAACGTCCGCAAGGGGCGTCTGGCGCGCCGGTCCAAACCGGCGCCCCGCGTCCGACTGGGAAGCCGCCTGGCGGCAATACCGGATCGGTGACCGCAAGCGGCGGCGCCGGGACCGCGCCCGCAAGCGAACGTCCGCAAGGGGCGTCTGGTGCGAACAGGCCTGATCAAAATAACGCTTTTTCGAAAGCAGGCCAGGCAGCGTCCCGGCCTCCGCAGACCAGACCCCCCCAGGCCCCCGGCCCGGCAAGAGGCGCTGCGCCGTCAGGCGGTTTCAGGTCCTCTGTGCCCGAAGGGCGCGGAGCCGCGCCCGCAAGCGGCGGCACCGGGTCCAGTGGATCGGGCGCGGATCGCTACGCTCGCAATCAAGGTGGCGCGCCCGCAAGCGGGCGCCCGCACGGCGCGCCTGGCGCGCCGGTCCAAACCGGCGCCCCGCGTCCGACTGGGAAGCCGCCTGGCGGCGCCGGGGCCGCGCCCACCAGCGGTCGTTCGCAAGGGGCGTCTGGCGCCAACAGGACTGATCGCAATAATGCTTTTACGAAATCTGGCCAGACAGCAGCCCGGCCTCCGCAGACCAGAGGACCGGGAGCTCCTGCGAGCAGGCCGGGAGTCCGTCCAGCCCAGAATGATGGGTCTGGCAGACCTGCCCAGACGGCGAGACCTGCCAGGGCCGGCGCCCAAACGACGACCAAAACAAGCGCACCAAGCCAGGGGCAAAACGTGGTTATCGATCGGGAGGACTACCGGAAAAAGGCCTTGGAGAGAAGGGAAGAGCAGCGGAAGACCCAGGAACAGAGCCAACGGAAGCTGCTTTCCAAGGTGGTCTCCCTGTCTGCCGGCGGCAAGAGAAAGCGCAGACCGCCGGGTCATCGCCCGCAACAACAGCACCATCCCGCAAGCGTCGTTATGACGAAAGCGATTGTCATTGAAGAGAAGCTCACGGTACAGGACCTGGCCAACAGGTTGCAGGTCGACCCCGGCGCCGTGATCAAGAAGCTGATCGAAATGGGGGTCATGGCCACCTTGAACCAGGTGGTTGACGCCGACACAGCCGCTCTGATCGCCCAGGAGTTCGGCGCCGATGTGGAGCTCGAGAAGATCGAGGCAACCCTGGATGCAGTCCTGGATGAGGCAGAGGATGATGAAACGGTTCTGGAAATGAAGCCGCCGGTAATCACCGTGATGGGGCACGTCGATCACGGAAAAACATCTCTGCTTGACGCCATCCGGCAGACTAACGTCATCGCCACCGAGGCGGGCGGGATCACGCAGCACATCGGCGCGTACAAAGTGAAGTTTGCCAAGGAAGGCTCGCCTGCTTCGGGCCGCGAGATCGTCTTCCTCGA
>PLQY01000075.1 GCA_003160265.1 Peptococcaceae bacterium
ACGATTCAACTGGGTCTTGGCTTCAGAAGGTTCACAATTGCTATTGCTTCGCAATTGGATCCGCCATACACCATGCCTCCCACTATCGCCCTTAACGTATATTTAGACAAATATTCGTTGGTTTCTCTAAAGTACAGCCACTCTTTGGATATTTTCTAATATCAATTCCTAAAAAAGATCACCAGCAGGTGTTTAATAATTTCTTAACAGACAACCTTGACTTTACTTGAAGATGTCTGGTAATATGTAACTAGGAAACCAGGTAACTGGATCACAGCGCGTTATGTACCTGCCTACGTCTACTCGTACTCGTAGCCTACTTCTTTCTCCTCATTTTCTAATCCCCCCCGATCTCGCGGCGATCTGTTCTTTCCCTACCTATTCCGCTCCTGGAGGGCACCTGCCCAGAGCAGGGGGCGTCTTATCAACTTTTTTGGTTGAGGTGAAAGCTGGCCGGCATCGATGGCGGCCATGAAAGGGGTGATCGGGTGAAGCTTGTTTTGAAGATGCCCGTCTGTAGGAAGCAAATTTCAAAAATGTCTATTTCAGGGATCTCTATTTACAAGAAGCTGTCTATCTGGACGCAGCAGATTTCAAAAATATCGATGTTAAGGAATCGGCTGTCACAGAAACCGATCTCAGAGATGTCGATTTTCAAGTTGCTGGAAAACTCGGCACAATTCCGCCTCGTCCTGGTTTCCGGATTATCCGGGCTGCTGGTGTGGGGGGTATTGGCGCTGGCGCCGCAACCTCTCATCATCAAGGTCGACGGTCAACCCATGGTCTACCGGAGCCTGTTCCGGACCGTGGGTTCGGTGCTGGCCGCGGCGGGGGTCAAGCTGGGGCCGAGGGATCTGGTGCAGCCTGATCTCGGCGCCATGGTAAGCAGGGGCATGGTGATCTCTGTGAACCGGGCGGTAAAGCTCAGGGTGGACGTGGACGGCAGGAGCATGCTTGTATGGAGCCCCGAGCTCCCGGTGCAAGAGGTACTGCAGACAGCCCAGGTCAGCTTGGGGCCGATGGATCAGGTGAGTCCGTCCTTGAACCAGTTGGTGGCAGCGGGCACTGTTATCAAGGTCAGCCGGGTGACGCAACGACTGGTGGCCGAGAGTTATCCTATACCGGTCCCGGTTCAACGAACGAATGACCAGCAGATGGAAATGGGGCAGTCGCGGCTGGCCAGGGAGGGAACACCAGGAGAGGGACAGCGGCTGCTTATGGTAGCCTACGTCAACGGAAACCCGGTTCATCAATTGCAAATCTCGGACACGGTACTGCGCTCTCCACAGAGCGCGATCATGGCCTATGGCAACGTCACCAGCGCCTCCAGGGGCGGACAAACGTTTCATTTTCGCAATACCCTAGAGGTTCTGGCTACTGCATACAGCGCCAGACAGGGCCGGCGCGCCTACACCGGGGCCTTGTGCCAGTTCGGGGAGGTGGCGGTGGACCCCCGGGTGATCCCGCTGGGAACGCGCCTCTACATTGACGGCTACGGCTACGCCACGGCGGAGGATATCGGCAGCGCCATCAAAGGGAACCGGGTCGACCTCTTCTTCGAGTCTAATTGGGAATGCGACCGTTGGGGCCTCCGCCGTACCAAGGTTTACATCCTCGATGACTGAATGGGCGTTAAGAGATAAACGGCTTTTGTGGTTCAAAAACGGCTATTTGTCATATCGTTTTGATTTCTGCCCTCTCAACTGGAAAATAAATTTCTCGTCAATGAGCATATTGGGGTATTTAAACTCTAAGGCATCTTTGGAGAAAACTTCAAAGATGCCTTGTTCTCTGTTGGGGCCATCGTGAAAAGTGCCGGCGGTATGGCAATTGATGACGGTCAGGACGACGCTGTCCGAGTGCCGGTTATTTTTAGTATTTCATGGTTAGCGATTAATGACACGCAACAAGCCCGTCATGGCCCGTCTTGATACGGCTGCACCGCCTTAGCCACCAGGCTGGCGTAAAACCAGCTTCCGGCAGGCTCGAGGTGGACACCGTCCGGGCTGAAGAACGATCGGTGGCCGTCACTAGCCGCGTACCAGTCGACCAGAGTGGTGTTTGGCCTACTTGCCGCCACCTGCACCAGAGTGGTATTGACCACATTCTGCCACGGACGAGGCACCCTGGTATTCACCAGTATCACTTGCTGGACCGGCCCGAGGGAATCGAGCAGAGCCACCAATTGATCGCTGGTGAAGGGCCCATTGGTGCCCAGTTCGATGATCACCAGATTGCCCAGTTTGCCCTCATCCTGGAGCTGTTTCACTACTGGTTGAGCATAGATCAACTGCCGCCCGACTTTACCGTCGATGACGATACCGGGGAGCAGTCTGCTCAGGTCCGGGGCGATATCAACCATCACCGAGTCGCCGATGGCAGTGACCCCCTTTCCTGATGTGGCATGCGGGCCAGTTGCCCCGCTAGTATCCGTAGTGCTGGTGTCAATTTCCTCGTTGTCAGAAGCTGAGGCGCTACCCGTTTGCGCCTGGGTGGGTCCGGTGGCCGGGGCAGATCCTGATAAACTGGCGCTAGCAACACCGTCAGTGGTGAGCGGTGTGGCGCCGACAGAACTGCTGATATCGGACGCCGCGCTAGTGGCAATGGCGGAATCGGCGCCGGCGTTAGGAAGAGTCCCCACCATTCCTACGCAGAAGGCGCTGAAGGCCAGTCCGGCAACTGCCGTAGCGATCCAAGTTGTTTTTAGGATACTACTCTGCTTCGAATGCAGCAGTGCCCATAATTTCTGCAAGGCGCCGTGACGGATTGGATCCTCGACAAAGTGCCAGGACAGGGCCGCAAGGGCGATAATGAGTGCTGTTTGCAAAATCACCCGACCGACGTTCAGGCCCATATCCACCACCGGGGTAGTCAATACAATGACAGGATAGCACCAGAGATAGA
The DNA here is from genome assembly GCA_003160265.1 of Peptococcaceae bacterium. GTDB lineage: Bacteria > Bacillota > DSM-12270 > Thermacetogeniales > Thermacetogeniaceae > Palsa-1188. The sequence continues at coordinate 2,905 of PLQY01000075.1, forward strand.
TGCCATAAGAGCGCTCGCCCAACCAACGCAGAGGCTCCCAGCCCATGGCTTTGCCCAGACGACTTGCCGGGTGGGCTAGAGCGGCCACCAGCACGGCGGAGGCAACTGAGCACAGCAGCATTCCACCCTGGTAGAGAAAGGTCTGGTACTGGTTAGTCCGCCAGATCAGGAACAACACAACAAACAGACCGGCGCATCCGGCCAGGTCAATACCGATGCGCGCCAGGGGCGAGATCGCGGTTGACAGTTTCCGGCTTGGCCACACCAAAGCGAGAGCAGCACCGATGAGCAGGGCGAAGGCGCGGGTATCGGTGCCATAATATACTCGGCTCGGATCGCTGCCGGGGTGGTAGAGAACGGCCATCCACAGCGCCGATGCCGCCGCCCCTGCCAGGATCAACCCTGGCAACCCCCGCCGGGGTATGTAGCGCAGTCCGCACCATAGGAGCAACGGCCAGAGCAGGTAGAACTGCTCCTCCACTGCCAGCGACCACAGGTGTCCCAGCGGCGAGGGAGGGCCGAAACTGGCAAAGTAGGAAACTTTATGGAATATAAACCACCAATTACTGACGTAGACGATGGATGCCACGACATCGCTTCTTAAAGCGACTAACTGGGATGGATCATGCAGCATGACGTAGTCGACAACCACTATGATCATAATGAAAAGAGCAGGAAGCAGGCGGCGGGCCCGCCGCAGCCAGAAGTTCTTAAACCTGATCTGCCCGGTACTCTGCCACTCGTAAACCAGCAGGTCTGTGATCAGGTAGCCGGACAACACGAAAAACACGTCGACGCCCAGCAGCCCGCCGGGCGCAAAACTCAGGTTCAGGTGGTAGGCGATGACGCCGAACACCGCCAGAGCCCGCAGTCCGTCCAGGCCGGCCATGTAACGCCCGTTGCCCTTAACCGGTTCAGGCATGGAAACATCACCTTGCCTACCAGATTGCTTGTTTTAACCTTTTGTTGACCACTTTTAACATACTATGCCAACCAGAACATTTATTTGAAGTATCTTCCTGATATCGGTAATATATTCATTATACTTTAAATTTTATGAACTGCCATCAATTATCCGACGAATTTAGAGCATTTTTTTGAATTTCACTGTAAAAATCCCTGGCAATATCCAATAATCACATAATTTAAGAAGAATTTCAAGATCTAGCAAGATAATAGCATCGAATGTCGAATTAAATAGAAGGAAGGAAGAAATAAACACCAAATAACCAACAGAAACCTGCTGTGGATGTCAATAAAGTGTTTAGAGAAAATAATGACCACTATCAGTTGGGCTCTTAGCGGTTAGTATGATGGAAGGTGAAAGTCTCACACACGATGTGAAGCGGGGGAAAGGGCGTGCTACGGGTAACGCCGGGGGCGATCCTTAGCGATCGCGGTTACCCGAAAAAAATCTGGATTCCAATTAAGCCTGTATGGGTGATAGCCGTCCTTTTGCTTCCCGGTCCAACGTTTTCAAATGAAATCGGAATAGAAACGCACGCCCCCTTTGGTCACTGCCGCCACCTGAAAGGGTCCGCCCACCCGGTCATCGCAGGCGGCGATCTTCTCCAGGGAAGTGCGGCAAAACTGGGCCAGATCCTCCAGAGATTGCGCAGGATCAGACCAGAGACGTCCGAACCGGGCCTCAACCGTCAGGACGCGGGGCATGGTGATAATCTCGCCGATCGCCATCTCCTGGAATGGCAGTTTCAAGTCCTTGCTCTCCAGTACAAACGCCCGGCACTGGCCTTCCTGCCGATCGTACCCGGCCAGGGTGAAATAGAGCAGCCGCGGCGCCTCCGGATGAGCTACGAACCAGGGCTTCTGCTGCAATAAAAAGTGGTGGTACTCCTGCCTCAGAAACTCCCGGCCCAACTGGTCGATCTGCGCAAAGTCGTCTATTCCCTCCTTTTCCACCCGTCCCTTGAGTGCCAGGGAGATCTCCACTCCAGCTTCCAGACCGGCGGAGCAGATCAGGGCATGGGAGCCCAGACTGTGCATCTTCCGGACACTACCGTGGGCCACTGCCCCGCCCTCCTGCCAGGACATCACCTGGCTATCGCAGGCTAGCATTACCCGCTCGCCATTCCAACCCAGGATCTGCTGTGACAAAGATCTCTCCACCCCTTTTTAAACATAATCACCTCCGGGTTCCTCGTCCCGAAGAACGTGCCGGTTATAGGCGCCGACGATATCGCTCCTGGTGATGATGCCAATCACTTTCCGCAAGTCCTCTCCAGTAGCATCGATAAATACCGTGTCCACCTCCGTAGACATGGCGTCCTGGACCAGAACCGAGCTGTCTTAGAACAAATTATCTAAACTGCTCGTATTGAGTAGAGCGCTAGAGAGCCCCACCCATTATCGGCAGGGCGCGGGAGCGTTTGCTTTCGGGTTATGACGTTACACTGCTCTTGCAAACTGGCTGTAGTACAGGTCGTGGTAAAAGCCCTTCTGCGCCAGCAGTTCCTCGTGGTTGCCCCGCTCGATGATCTCTCCATGATCGATCACCAGGATGTTGTCCGCCTCCCGGATCGTGCTCAGGCGGTGGGCGATGATGAAGCTGGTACGGCCCTGCATCAGGGACAGCATGGCCTGCTGGATGTATTTCTCGGTGCGGGTGTCGACGCTGCTGGTGGCCTCGTCGAGCACCAGGATGTCCGGGTCGGCCAGGATCGTCCTGGTGATGGAGAGCAACTGTCGCTGGCCGTGGCTCAGGTTGCTGCCTTCCTCGGACAGGATGGTGTCGTAGCCCTCGGGCAGGTGCTTGATGAAGTGGTCTGAATTGGCCATGCCGGCAGCCTGCTCGATCTCCTCATCGGTGGCCCCCGGACGGCCGTAGCGGATATTCTCCCGCACCGTGCCCTTGAAGAGGTAGGTGTCCTGCAGGACGATGCCTAGCTTCCTGCGCACGCTGTCCTTGTCCAGGTTGCGGATATCCTCGCCGTCGATGCTGATGACACCGCTGTCCACGTCGTAGAACCTGGCGAGCAGATTGACGATGGTGGTCTTGCCAGCCCCGGTATGGCCGACCAGGGCGATGATCTGCCCCGGTTGGGCCTCCAAGCTGATATCCTTGAGTACGGGCGTGGTCTGGTCATAGCTGAACCAGACGTGGTCGAACGACACCTGGCCCCTCACCCGCCCGATCTCCCTCTCTTTTTCGTCCTGGTACTCACCCGGCTCGTCCATCACCTGGAACACTCGCTCACCCCCGGCCAGTGCCGATTGCACGGTGTTGTAGAGGGTGGCGATCTGGTTCAGGGGACTGGCGAACTGCTTGGCGTAATTGACGAAGCTGGCGATCATCCCGATAGTGGCCAGGCCCTTGATGGTCATCCAGCCGCCGATACCCACGACCAGGGCGAAGGTGACGTTGTTGAGCAGGTTGCCCATCGGCATGATGTAGCCGGAGAACACCTGGGCGCGCATGGCGGACTGCTTCAGTTTCAGGTTGGCGGCGCCGAATACGGCGATGGATTCCTGTTCGTGGACGAAGGCCTTGATCGCCTTCTGGCCGGTGACATTTTCCTCGATGATCCCGTTCAGGATCCCCAGGTTGGTCTGCTGGTCGACGAACCCCTGCAGGGTGTACCTGGCGATCCACCTGGTGAGCAGCGTGAACATGGGGACGCTGAGCAGGCAGACGATGGCCAGCCGCCAGTTGATCAGCAGCATCACCACGGTCACGCCGGCGATGGTAAGCACGCTGGAGATGAGATTCACCAGGCTCGGGTTGATGGAGTTGTCGATGTTTTCGATGTCGTTGGTGAACCTGCTCATCAATTCACCGTGCGGCCTCAGGTCAAAGAACCTGATCGGCAGTGACTGCACCTTGGCGAAAAGGTCGTTCCTAATACTTTTTACGGCGCGCTGGGCGATATCGATCATGGAGAAGGAATAGAGCAGGGTCACGCCGGCATCAGTCATATAGATCAGCAGCAGGACCAGGGCGATCACCGCCAGGCCACCCAGTCTTTTCGGGATGATGTAGTTGTCGATGGCGATCTGGGTCAGGTAGGGGGCCAGGAGTTCGAGCCCGGTGCTGAAGGCTACCAGCAGCAGCACGGCGATCAGGCCGCCCTTTTGCCGGCCAAGATAGGTCAGGATCCTTTTAAAGGTGCTCCCCAGATCCTTGGGCTTCTCGGCATAGGCCATGGCCGCGATGCTGCCCCTCGGACCGCCGCGGCCGCCGCCGGGGCCCGGCCTGCCAAAACCCGCCGGCCTGGCTGCTACGGCCGGCCCGGCCGGTGGGTCCTTTCTCTCCTCAGGCATATTGAAGGTCTCCTTCTCCCAGTTGCGATCTGAAGATATCCTGATAGATCTCGCTGGTCTGAATCAATTCTTCATGCGTGCCGATGGCGTCGATCAGCCCGTTGTGCAAGACGATAATCTTGTCGGCACCCTGCACGGAGGTGATCCGCTGGGCGATCACGAACCGGGTGGTGTCTTTTAAAACCGTGCTCAGGGCCTGCTGGATCCTGGCTTCGGTGGTCAGGTCGACGGCGCTGGTGCTGTCGTCCAGGATAAGGATGCGCGGCCTGATCAGAATTGCCCTGGCGATCGCCAGCCGCTGCTTCTGCCCGCCGGACAGGTTCACGCCCCGCTGTCCCACCTTCGTGTCGTAGCCATCCGGAAGTCCGGTGATGAATTCGTGGGCCTGGGCGACCCTGGCTGCGGCAATAACCTCTTCGTCGGAGGCCGCCGGCCTGCCGAAGCGGATGTTGTCCCTGACGGTGCCCGAAAACAGGATGGCCTGCTGCAGGCACATGCCGATGCTGCGGCGCAGGTCCTCGCTCCGGTAGTCCCGGACATCGATGCCGTCGACCAGGACCTGGCCGGCCAGCACGTCGTACAGCCGGGGGATCAACTGCACCAGGCTGGACTTGCCCGATCCGGTGGCGCCGAGGATGGCCACACTCTCACCCGCCCTGACGCTGAAGCTGATATCTTTCAAGACTGGGGCTCCGGCCTTCTCATTGTAGCCGAAGGTCACGCGGTCGAAGGTCACCGCGCCCTCGATCTCGTGCAGCACGGTCTGCGCCCGGTCGACTATATCAGGCCTGGCCTCCAGCACGTTGATGATACGATATGCCGAGGCCTGCGCCCGGGAGATGAACATCAGGATGAAGGCCACCATCATCAGCGAGAACAGCAGCATCAGCAAGTAGTTGATGAAGGCCATCACCTTGCCCACATCCAGAACACCGCCGATCACCTGCAGGCCCCCGAACCAGACCACTGCCACCACGCCCAGGTTCGTGGCGATCATCATGAAGGGCGAGAGCAGGGCGATGGTCTTGGACGCCTTGACGTTGGTGCTGGTCAGGTCGTCGTTGACCCGGTGAAATTTTTCGATCTCGTAGTCCGACCTCACAAAGGCCTTGACCAGCCGGATGCCCGCCAGGTTTTCCTGGACGATGGTGTTCAGGTTGTCCAGCCGGCCCTGCACCTGCTTGAACATCGGGTATGCCCTGTTGGTCAGGTACAGCAGCACCGCCATCAGCGACGGCACCAGCACGAAGAAGATCAGCGACAACCGGGGGCTGATCAACACCGCCAGCACCACGCTCCCGATGATCTGCACCGGCACCCGGGCGAGGACCCGCAGGGACATCATGATGAACTGCTGGATCTGGGAGACGTCGTTGGTCAATACCGTGACCAGGTGTCCGGTATTCAGCCGGTCGAGGTTCTTAAAAGATAGAGATTGCACTTCTGCGAAGAGGTCGTTGCGGAGGTCGGTACTGAGGCCGAGGGCGGCGACGGTGGAGAAATAGATGCTGCCCAGGCCGCAGACCATGCTGACCCCGGCTAGGCCGATCATCAGCGCGCCGCTGTGGATAACGTAGCCCAGGTTCCTGGAGGCGATGCCGATGTCCACCACGTTCTGCATCAGCTTCGGTTGGGTCAGGTCCGCAGCCACTCCCAGGATCATGAACAGGGGCGCCAGGATGGATGCCATCCGGTAAGGCTTCAGGTAGTGGAGGATCCTTATGAAGTAATTCATGTGTAAGCTCCTTTAGCGCTGGCAAGACTTGGGCAGGCAATGCTCTGCATACAACAAAAATATCATACTTGAAGTAAGGTGGGCAAGGTGCACTGCTCATGCATCAGGCTTCTGGGGTTCTCCTACTTTGCGGCTGCTTCCTGCGATGTGATGTATTCCGCGGCGTCTTCCCCAGCTGCTTATGCGCGCTCAAGCGAATAGCATCAAGTATTGCCGGTGGCATCCCGTTTTCCGTGCGCAGTATGAATAGAGGGTGGTGCTGCATTTGAACAAATGTTTGTTCACTGAGCGTATACTCTGTTATTATCAAAAGGAGAGGAGCTTACATTCAAAATAATTGAAGAGAGTGCCTGGAAATAGCCAGACAGTTGTGAAGGGAGAACCTCACTTGAAACGGATTGGTGTTTTAACCAGCGGGGGAGACGCTCCGGGCATGAACGCCGCCATTAGGGCAGTAGTGCGCAGAGCGATTTACGATAGCCTGGAGGTTATCGGCATCAGGCGGGGATACTTGGGTCTGATCTGCGGAGATGTGGAGCCTCTGGTCATGAACTCCGTTGCGGATATTGTACAACGTGGAGGCACATTCCTGCGTACGGCGCGGGCGGAAGAATTTTATACCACCCAAGGCCGACTCAAGGCCTGGGAAACCATAAAAAACAATCAGATTGAAGGTTTGGTGGTTATAGGGGGCGACGGTACCTTTCGCGGGGCGAGGCAATTCTCTCTGGAATATCCTTTAGCCGTGATCGGAATTCCGGCCACTATCGATAATGATATCCCGGGAACAGATTTTACGGTTGGTTTTGATACGGCGGTCAACAATGTCGTGGATGCTGTAAACAAAATCCGTGATACGGCAACCTCTGTGGAAAGAATCGTCGTTGTCGAAGTGATGGGACATGACACAGGCTTTATAGCCCTTGAGTCGGGTCTTGCCGGGGGCGCGGAATCCATTCTGATTCCCGAAGTACCTTTCAGTATCGAGGATGTCTGCGAAAAAATACGTTTGACTTACAAGAGAGGCAAGCTGCATAGCATTATAATCGTTGCCGAGGGAGCGGCCAGTGGTCCGGAGATCGGAGATCAGATCAAGAGGGGAACAGGTCTGGATACGAGGGTGACTATTCTTGGTCATATCCAGCGCGGAGGGTCGCCAACCGCTTTTGACAGGAATCTTGCCAGCAGAATGGGCTCTCGGGCGGTGGAAATGTTGATGGCGGGCTGTGCCAACAAAATGATTGCCATAGAGGCGGGCAAAATAACCTCCGTTAATTTTGACGATACCATTGGGCTAAAGAAAAGGATCGATCTCGAGTTATACCGGTTGGCCAATATCTTATCTTTCTAGCAGGGCGCTGAATGGTTTAAGGGGGCATACCGGAGTGGCCGGACCTTGCTCCAGGAGGGAAAGCCGTTCCCGGGGCGCTCGTGACCAGCCGGAATATTATTGTTGACAGTCCGGACGCAGATGCCTATAATTACAGAAGATTCCTTTAAGGCTGGTCCTGTGAGACCAGGAAGGAGGAGAGTTTATTGCTGAGTTTGGTCGTAATCAAGATAGAATGAGGCCTGTTTGCAAGGGGATCCTTGTGGACAGGCTTTTTGGTTGCCCCCCGGTACTGATGCAACGAGATTCGTAGTACCGGGGCGACTGCTGCGGTATGGTTGCAATGTCAGGAGGACACATGGAAATGCAGGAAAAGGCCCAGATCATCGATGCCGAGGGTATCAGTCGGGCGCTCACCAGGATCGCCCACGAAATCCTGGAGCGGAACAAGGGAACCCGGGACCTCGTCCTGATCGGGATCAGGAGGCGGGGTGTCCCGCTGGCCCAGCGGATCGCGGCGCGCATCAAGGAGATCGAAGGCTCCACTATACCTCTGGGCATCGTTGATATCACTCTTTACCGCGATGACCTCAGCAAGCTGGCCTATAACCCTATGCTTAAAATGACAGACGTACCCTTCAGCATCAACGATAAAAAAGTCATGCTGATCGATGACGTGCTCTTTACCGGGAGGACGGTGCGAGCCGCCCTGGACGCCCTGATGGACATGGGGCGCCCACAGTTGGTGCAGTTGGCGGTGCTGGTGGACCGGGGGCACCGGGAGTTACCAATCCGGGCTGACTATGTAGGCAAGAATGTGCCCACCTCGCACCGGGAGGTCATTTCGGTGCAGATGCTGGAACTCGACGGCAGGGATCAGGTGGTCATCAAAGAACCGTGTGAATGATCAGCGAGCGAGCCTCGCTTTTTTCAACACCCGAAACTTCGCGGGCGAGGAAGTAGCAGAGAGGAGTAAGCAGCATGATCGCTTATCTGGCCTTGGAAGACGGCACGGTACTGCAGGGAACAGCCTTTGGCAGCGAGGGGCGCCAGTTCGGCGAGGTGGTTTTCAATACCGGCATGACCGGATACCAGAAGATTCTCACGGATCCCTCCTACTGCGGGCAGATCGTGATGCTCACCTATCCGCTGGTGGGCAACTACGGCGTCAACCAGGATGACTATGAATCACCCCGGCCGTGGGTGCGGGGCTTCGTGATCAAGGAGCTTTGCGACTACCCGAGCAACTGGCGCTACTGGATCAAACTCGAGGAATTCTTGAACAAGCACCAGATCATCGGCCTGGCCGGGATCGATACCAGGGCGCTGACCAGACGGTTGCGCAGTTTCGGGACGATGCGCGGCATCATCGCCACCGGGGAACAGGATACCGCCCGGCTGGTCCAGGAGACCCAGTCTTCGCCCTCGATCTCCGGGCAGGACCTGATCACGGCCTGTACTACCAGAGAGGCGCAGACCTGGGGCGACGGGGCACTGCGAGTGGTGGTGGTGGACTTCGGGGTCAAGCAGAACATCATCCGTTCCCTGCTGCAGCGGGGCTGCACCATCCACCTGGTTCCTCCGGCAACGACCGCCGAAGAGATCATGGACTTCCACCCGCAGGGGGTGGTGCTCAGCAACGGCCCCGGAGATCCCAAGGATGTCGGATACGCGGTGGAGACGACCCGCAGCCTGATCGGCAAGTGCCCGGTGATGGGGATCTGCCTGGGGCACCAGATCCTCGGCCTGGCCTTCGGCGGGGACACCTACAAGCTCAAGTTCGGGCACCGGGGCGCCAACCATCCGGTCAAGGAACTGGCCACCGGCAGGGTGGCCATCACCTCGCAGAACCACGGCTTTGCAGTGGACGACGGGAGTCTGCCGAATGACGAAGTGATCATCAGCCACCGGAACCTGAATGACGGCACCGTGGAGGGGCTGCAGCACAAGACCCTGCCCGTCTTCTCGGTGCAGTACCACCCGGAGGGATCGCCGGGCCCCATGGACTCCGAGTACCTTTTTGATCGCTTCCTGGAAATGATCAAAACGGCGGTCTAAGGCAGGAGACCATGATCGATACAAGAGGCAGAAACCGGAGCAAAGCACTCTGAAAAAAGCCAATTAACAAACGGACTTATTCTGACATCGGTTTCTGGCATCCGGCATCTGCTCCGCCGGTTGTTTGGTAGAGGAGGAACGAGTATGCCCCGCAATCCGGATCTGAAAAAAGTGCTGGTCATCGGATCGGGTCCCATCATCATCGGCCAGGCGGCTGAATTTGACTACGCCGGAACTCAGGCCTGCCGCGCCCTCAGGGAGGAGGGCCTGGAGGTGGTGCTGGTCAACAGCAACNNCCGGCCACCATCATGACCGATCAGGAGACGGCCGACAAGATCTACATCGAACCGCTGACCCCGGATTTTCTGGCCCGGGTCATCGAGCGGGAGCGACCGCAGGGCCTGATCCCCACTCTTGGAGGTCAGGTCGGTCTGAACCTGGCGGTTCAGTTGGCAGAGTCAGGGGTATTGCAGCAGTATGGAGTGCTGCTGCTGGGCACCCCCCTGGACGCGATCAGGAAAGCCGAAGATCGGCAGTTGTTCAAGGATATGCTGCGGCAGATCGGCGAACCCGTGCCGGATAGCAGGGTGGTGNNAGTCAGTCGAGGACGCCGTGGCCTTTGCCAATGACAACGGCTATCCGGTGGTGGTGCGCCCGGCCTACACCCTGGGCGGGACCGGAGGCGGCCTGGTCAACGATGAACCCGAGCTGAGGGAGATCATGAGCCGCGGTCTGACCCTGAGCATGATTGGCCAGGTTCTGATCGAACGTAGCGTGGCCGGTTGGAAGGAGATCGAGTACGAGGTGATGC
>PLQY01000102.1:0-3420 GCA_003160265.1 Peptococcaceae bacterium
GTACCCGCTTCAGCGGGCCGGGTGCCCGGCGCGGCAACAGACACCGGCAAAACGGCTTCCGGCAGCCGGCTGCGCTTTGTGCCGCCGGGCGCCGTACAAGGTCTGTCCAGACTGGGCAGCAAGGCAAGCCAGTCCTGGAATGGGCTGCTGGTCCGCCTGCGTCCGGGTAGCTGGCGCAAGCGGGACGAGGGCGCCACGACTCGTCAGGAGGCAACAGCCGGGAAGACCAACAGCGCCCGGCAGGCCGCCAGACCGGCCACAGGCAAGGGTGTGGTCCGGCAGGCGTCCAAGCCTGTCAAGCCAGTCGGCGTCAGGGGGCTCGTGCAGTCGCCGTGGCTGCAGAACCTGTACCGGCAGGCGCTCACCTTTGACGGGTTGATGGCGGTGCTGCTGGCGATCATGCTGTTCTATCCCCCCTTCTTCCGCGGCCTGTTCTTCGAAAACCAGCTGCTGCCGACCCACATGCTAACGGCGGCGGTCTTTGCCCTGTTCGCTTTCTACAAGCTGGAGCGCCGCGAGCTGGTCTTCTTTGACAGGCCGCTCGACTACGCCGTGTTCATCCTGCTGGGGCTCTACGTCACCAGCAGCATCAACGCCTGGAGCGCCCGGGACGTCATCGAGGCCGTGCTGAAGATGGCCAACTATGCCGCCCTGTATTGGCTGCTGGCATACAGCGTGCGCTCCCTGTCCGCGGTGCGCGGCTACCTGGGGGTGCTGCTGGCGAGCGGCGTCGGGGTCTCCCTGCTGGGGCTGGGCGCTGCCATCGGCACCTTCTCCTACGCAGACGCTTTTGTGGGTGGCAGAATTTACGCCAGCCTCCAGTACCCGAACAGCACGGCAGCCTTTCTGATGACGATCAACCTGTTCGGTCTGTACCTGTGGGACGAGTCCCGCAGTAAGATCATGGGTGTCCTGCTGACGGTGGCCAACTTTCTGATCTTTCTGACCATCCTGGGTACCGAATCGAGAGGTGTGCTGCTGATCTATCCGGTCGTGCTGGTGATCATGATGCTCGGCCTGTCCGGACGGCAGCGCTGGAATGTTCTGGGACGTTTTGGCGTCCAACTGGTCGCCTCCGTGGCGGTTATCGGCGAGGTGATGGCGCACACGGGCGGCAAGACGCAGCTTCAGGGCTGGCTCTGGGTGCTGGGGGGAGCGGTGCTCGCCTCCCTGGTCTACCTGGTCTGGCAGTATATCGCGGCCAGCCGGCAGGGCGCCAAAGTTTCCTCCGGGCGACGCCTGCAGCCGTGGGTCGTCCCGACAGCGGCGGTGCTGGTGGTGGTGGTTCTGGCGGCAGCCGGCTTCGGCCTCTGGCACGAGCGCAGGGCGGTGGAGGCGATGGCTGCCAAGGCGAATCCCCAGTCTCTGATCACCCGTCTGAAAACGATCTCCTGGAGCGACCCCAACCTGCAGGAACGGCTGGCCATGAGCCGCGACGCTTTGAAGATCATGGTCTCCAGCCCGGCGAACGCCCTGCTCGGGGCCGGCGGCGGCGGCTGGAACGCCACCTATCATATGGTCCAGTCCTACCCCTACTTCTCTACCGAGACGCATGACGATTTCATGCAGACAGGGGTAGAGACCGGCTTCCCCGGCCTGTTGGACTTCCTGCTGATCTGGGGCTTCTTCATCGCCGCCGCCTGGCGCCTGTACCACTATGCCCGTCCGGGCGGCCTGAAAGCACCGCCTGCAGTACCCGCCACTACCTGGGTGATCCTCTGCAGCGCCCTGGCCCTGGGCATCTCTTCAGCGATGGACTTCAACCTCTCTCTGGGCGCTGTGGCCTTGCTGCTCTGGGGCCTGTTCGGGCTGGTGCGGGGGCTGGAGCGGCTCTATGGGCCGGAGGCGGCAATCAAGGCCGCTGCCGCTACGGAGGCGGCTGCTACCCAGGACAAACGGAGCAAGGGCCGCCACAAGAAAAACGAATCAACTGCCTGGAGAATGCCCTCCAGCATCAAGGGCATCATCGTCGGCGCCCTATCCATAGTAGTCTTCTTCGGGGCGCTAAATCTGATGTTCGGCATCCAGTACGCCTCAGCGGGTGACAATGCCGCCAAGGCTAACAACGCCCAGGGGGCGATCAGCGACTACGAGCAGGCGATACAGCGAGACTACTGGAACACCGACTTCCGGTCGGCGCTGACTCAATATTATCTCTACCAGGTGCAGGGCGACGAGCAGTCCCTGAGCAAGAACCCCCAGGACCAGACTGCCCAGAACGATGAGAGTACGCAACTGGATAATGCCCAGGGTGTGATGAGCATCGCCGTCAAACTGAGCCGGGGCGACTCCAGCTTGCGCCTGCTGTATGCCCAGGTGCTGTTCCGCATCGGAGACGTGGACGATGGGCTGAGCCAGCTCGAGGATGCCACTACCCTGTTGCCGTTGGATAATAGCTCCTACGAGGGTCTGGCCACCGGCTACTTCACCGCCGGGCGCTTCTACCTGGAACAGGCCAACCAGGCCCCGCAGGGCACTACGGCCCAGGATGTACAAAATATGAAGCAAACGGGGCAGAGCGATCTGGAACAGGCGCTGAACGTGCCCAAGCGTATCCAGGCTCGCATGGCCGCCGTTTCGAAAGCGGTCCTGCAATTGTGGACCAGCAGGGGAGATCCGCTTCTCACAGTGACGCCGGCGGTCAACCAGAATGCCGGAATGGCCGCCGTGCTGCTCGGGCGCTACCAGGAGGCGGACGGCTACCTGCAGGCATCGCTGAGCGACAATACCACCAAGAACACCTCGCAGTTCTGGGAAGGAATCTCGCTGCAGCAGCAGGGTCATAACAGCCAGGGTCAGCAACTGATCGACGAGGCGATCAAGAGCGATTCCAGCCTGGCCTCGGAGTTGCCGCAGATCAAGGCGCTGCTGCCGAAGTAGAGCGGTGGCCGGGNNATGAAGGAAATGCTTTCCAAATAGAACAGGAGGGCGCATGTGCGCCCTCTTTCCTTCACTCACTGTTAAGAAAGAGCCAGACTAGTTTTAATTGCATTATCATACTTTTAGGTGGCAGGGCATCAATGCTGCTTAAAACTGGTGGCCCTGCGGGCAGGGATTTGCTCTGCTGATGAAGAAGTTTTGTAAGCGCGAAATTTCTGTGGCGATCGACACTGCAGACACTGCGATTGCCAAAAAGTTGGTGTTTATGTTAATGAAGGGATTGATCCTGAGCGGAGGCAAGGGGACGCGCCTCCGCCCGCTGACCTACAGCATCCCCAAACAACTGGTGCCGGTGGCCAACAAGCCGATCCTGCACTTCGTGGTGGAGGACCTGGCGAGGGCCGGGATCAGGGAGATCGGGGTGATCTACTCCCCGGAGACCGGCGACGAGGTCAAACGGAGCCTGGGCGGCGGTGAACGCTGGGGCGTGAGCCTCACCTACATCTACCAGGCGGAACCGCTCGGCCTGGCCCACGCCGT
>PLQY01000102.1:3556-3695 GCA_003160265.1 Peptococcaceae bacterium
GCGGCGAACTGGAGATCACCGATGCCATCCAGGAACTAGTAAACTCCGGGCACAGAGTGGATGCTCACGTGCTGCGGGGCTGGTGGCTGGACACCGGGAAGAAGGACGATATGCTGGAGGCCAACCGGGTGGTGCTGGA
>PLQY01000096.1 GCA_003160265.1 Peptococcaceae bacterium
AGGCCAGGCCAAAGGCCTGGATGCGGAGGAAGCGGGGGCATTAGAGCGGGTAGCCATCTGTGGTAAACTATATTCCGGCCGATAGGATTCGTCAATCCCTTACTCCTGTCAGTGCTGCCAGACTGTCCCGAGGCGTGGCTCAAAATCGCCGGCAGCCTGGTCCGTATTTTTCTTTTATACCGGCCTTCCTCTGCCGCAATGGCTGCTCAGATCAGGTGCGGAGTTTCTAGGCGCCCGAAAAACTTAGTGGGAGGGGAACAACAACTTGAAGGCTCCCAACAGCAGCAGCCCGGGCACCCCCAACACCCCCACCAGGGCTGCGCTCGCCGGATTCAATCCCAGGCTCCAGCCCGAGGAGTAACCGGCCAAGTTGATCAGGAACAGGGCCAGCCCACCCAGGGCAACCCGGAACAGCAGCCGCAGCAAGAGGCGCAGCGGCCCCCAAAAGGCCTGTCCCACTAAAAAGATTAAAAAAATGGCGAACAATACCCCCAAGATGGTACCAGCCAATATACTCTCCCCTTCCCTCGATTGTGACCCAGCTCAACAGAAAAAGACCCGGCGCCACCGTTTACGGGCGCGGAGCCATACGATCCCTGGCTCTCTTCCAGAGGTAGACAAACTGTTTTTCCGCCGCCTGGACGGAATAGATGGCGTAATCCACCAATTCCGGCTCGGTAGCATAATCAAACAACCGGTTGGCCGCCAGCCATTCCTGGTGCGCATGCTCGAGCGCCTTGGACTCGTCACCCTGGTTGTCCCGATCCCTGATGGTAGACTGCCGCTTAAAAACCTTGAGCCAATTGGACAACCGTCCGGACACCATAGCCACCTCCCACCTATCCTTCGCTGTTTTATCCTAGTATATGAAGGAGGCGGCAGAAACTTGCCAACCGTATCCGGGTTGCAGCCGGCATTAAAAGCATCAAATTGAATTATTTCTCATTGTTTTAGGGGTTTTAGAGGTAATGGAATGATTTTCAAATCATTTGAACGCGGCCCCGGGGACAGGAGATGGCTCTCTGTCCCGAATTGGCGGATATCCAACACCAATGCACGGACCCAGGGGACTCAAACAACTTCGCGAGAAAGGCTGGGCAGGTATTTGCAAATGTCCCTAGAGTTCCTGGCGGCCCAGGAAGGAGCGGCTGAGGGTAGCGGTGTCGGCGAACTCCAGATCGCCGCCGACCGGAAGGCCGTGAGCGATCCGGGTCACCTTCAGGCCCAGGGGCTTGAGCAATTGGGCAAGGTAGATGGATGTGGCTCCACCCTCCACGTTCGGGTTCAGGGCCAGGATGACCTCTTTGACAGCCCCTGACTGAACCCGCTGCAGCAGTTCGGCAATCTTCAGATCTGCAGGCCCGATCCCGTCGATAGGAGAGAGCACCCCATGCAACACGTGGTAGAAGCCCCTGAAGTCCTGGGTGCGCTCGAAAGCGATGATATCCCGGGGCGATTCCACCACACAGACCAGGGAACCGTCCCGGTTCTGGTCCTGGCAGATGGCGCATGGTTCCACATTGGTAAAGTTGCCGCAGACCGGGCAGAGAAAGATCTTCTCCCGTGCTTCCGTGATGGCATGAGCAATGGCCTCAGCCTCGGCTGCCGGAGCGTGGAGAAGATACAGGGCAAGGCGCTGGGCGGTCTTGGGTCCAATCCCCGGCAGCTTGCGCATGGATTCCACCAGGGCCGCCAAGGGTTCCGGATAAAGGAACAATCTGTTCACCCGCTTCCAGTGAAGTGGTGTGTTCGAACTGGTTTGGAACTGTTGCTTGGTGTCGTCCAGGGACACAGCTTCAAGAGAGCACCAGACGGGCCTTTCAAAGGGCAGTCTAGAATAATCCCGGGAGCTTCATGCCACCGGTGATCTTCTCCATTTCCTGAGCCGCAGTCTCCTTGGATTTATTCAAGGCATCGTTGACTGCGGTCAACACCAGGTCCTCCAAGAGTTCCGTGTCCTCGGGGTCGATCACTGACTTGTCGATTTTCAACTGCCTGATCTCCTGGTGACAGGTAGCCACCACCTGAACGGCGCCACCCCCGGCGCTCCCCTCGACGGTGACATTGCCCATTTCTTCCTGCAAGCGCGCCATATCCGCCTGCATCTTCTGAACCTGCTTCATCATCTTTGACATATTGCCGCCAAAACCCATCTAACCAGCCTCCGTTTCGTCAATGATCTTACCGTTAAATAGTGTCAGAGCCACACCCACCACCGGGTCGACCTGGCCTTCGTCGATCTGCCGTTCCTCAGGCCGGCGTCCCGGAGCGGTTTTCTGCTCAGCTTCATTCTTCCGTCCCAGGGTAGCTTGCTGCCCATTGTCGAGAGTTTGCTCTTTATCCGAATCGGGCGATGATACCGGCCGGTTGGTATCCGGTGACGCTTCCCGGTCAAGCAGATCAGAGAGGTCCGCCTTATGGACAGTAGCTTCATCGGTCCGTTTCCCGTCCGGCGATTCCTGCACAGCACCTGGCGCCCGTTCCTGCCCACCTCTGTAGTGGGGTTCCTGGCGCGGGGATGTCTTTCCGGATGCCCGGGGCTGCGCCGCTCCCTCTAAAGTAGCGGTTCCGGGTTCGGTGGATGCCGCGCCTGNNCCGGCGGGCGCCGGGCACCTGGGGCGAGCATCCACCCCCCATATGGGAGCTTGACTGCTCCGGAGCTCCCAGCGCCCAAGCGATCTCCAATTCCAGGGCCGGGTGGCGTTGCCTGAGAGCATCCTGCAGTTTGCGGCGGTTCTCGTCTTTCAGCAGCCTTTCCTGTTGAAAAGCAGAGGACGCCTTCAGCACAATCTTATCACCATCCCTCTCCAACTCACACGAGGCCAGGTCCTGGGACTCGATCGGCTGATTCTGGAAAACCTGCCCCAGGATCTTTCTGAGTTCACCAAGCGATACTACTATCGTTGCTTGTTCCTGCAGAGACGGCTGTCCAGCGGATGTAGCGGCAGGTTTGCCCGGGGCGCCCGTTCCGATCGCGTCAGTTACACTTTTCGAAACCGCGCCCCGAGAGGTTTCAGCCGGCGCATGATCGCCCGTTTGTCGCCCGCTTGCAGGCGCGGCTCCGTGCCCAGAGGGCACGGAGGAACCGGCACTGCTGCTTGCAGGCGCGCAGCCGGCGCTGCCTGGGGCAGGTATGGCCGGAGCGTCGGAGAAACGCACCAGGGCCAACTCCAACACCAGGTCAGGGCGGCTGTTCCCCTTCAGGTCCGCTTCCGCCGCGGCCAGACCACGCAGCAGGTTGGCATAGCCAGTACGCTCCGGCCCCGGTGTGGCGGCGGCAAACAGCCGGTCGCGCACCAGGTCGATTAACTGGTACAGCACCTGGCGGGGCTCGCAGCCCCTGGCAGACAACTCGTCCAATTGCTGCAGCAGCGATGACGCATCCCCCGTCATGGCTGCAGCCAGCAGCGATCTGAGACTCTCCGGGCTGATGGCGCCGATCAGGGTCTCCAGGTCGATCCGGCTGATAGCACCCCCCGTAAAGCTGGCGGCCTGCTCCAGCAGTCCCAGGGCATCCCGCAGGGCGCCACCGGCATGCCGGCTGAGCAGTTCCAGGGCATCATCGTCGATCTGCCAGCCCTTCTCTCCAGCCACCCGGCGCAGGTGGTCATTGATCACGTCCCGGCTCAGGCGCCTGAAATCGAAACGCTGGCAGCGGGACACGATGGTCAGGGGTACCTTGTGAGCTTCGGTAGTGGCCAGTATGAAGATCGTATGCCGGGGAGGCTCCTCCAGGGTTTTTAGGAGGGCGTTGAATGCCTCCCCGGTCAGCATGTGCACCTCGTCGATGATGAAAAGCCGGGACTTCCCGGCGGTGGGAGCAAAACAGACCTTCTGGTTGAGGTCCCGGATCTCCTCGATCCCCCGGTGGGAGGCAGCATCCATCTCGATCACGTCCATGGAGATGCCGGCGGTGGTGCTCCTGCAAGAGGTACAGGTGTTGCAGGGCTCCCCGTCCTGGCTGTCCGGACAGTTGATCGCCTTGGCCAGGATGCGGGCGGTGCTGGTCTTGCCGGTCCCACGCGGCCCGCAGAACAGATAGGCATGAGCCACCCGCCCCTGGCGCACCGCGTTCTGCAGCGTCCGGCAGACGTGCTCCTGCCCAATCACATCCCGGAACGACTGCGGCCGCCATTCCCGGTACAGGGCCAGGTGTTCCACGCTCAACCATCCCTTCACATCCAGGTCAGAATCCATGCTCCGCCTTCACATAGTTATTATACCCTTTGACGGCAGGAGTTGTATCGTCAACTGTGAGCCAACCGCTTTTTCCTTGTAATTCGAGATTAGCTCATGGTTTCCCTGCACTTCCCATTGCCATGCTATAATCAAAAATGGGTTGGAAAGGTCCAGCAAATAAAGGAAGTGTGTCGCTTTTTCCCGAATATAGTACCACACTAAAAACATAAACCGGTAACAGAGAGCGACGAATATGAAAAAGACCCAGACCTCGGATTTTGGGGTTTCCAAGAGAGAGGGACACGACGCCAGCGCCTTCTATGCCCGCAACCTATACGGCCAGGATGGAAGCGGCATTCCCCGCCTGCTCATCGATCAGGCTTCATCGCCCGGAGTACAGCAGGAACTGCGAACAGTCCCGCCGCACCCGCTGGTGGAGTGGGCCGACCGGATCTACTGCCACACCGCGGAGGAGATGCTGCAGGTACCGGACAACAGTGTCGCCCTGGCTTTCACCTCGCCCCCTTACAACACCGGCAAGAAATATGAGCCGGATTTAGATCTGGACGAATACCTGGGGCTGATCCGGCGGGTGGCCGCAGAAGTTTACCGCGTCCTATTACCGGGAGGCCGCTACGTGATCAACGTGGCCAACCTCGGGCGCAAGCCATACATCCCGATGCACGCCTACTTCTACGCCGTCCATACCGGGGTTGGCTTTCTGCCAGCCGGGGAGATCATCTGGCGCAAGGGACGCGGGTCGAGCGGTAACTGCGCCTGGGGTAGTTGGAAGTCTGCCAAGGCGCCCGGGCTGCGCGACCTGCACGAGTACCTGCTGGTCTTGACCAAAGAAGTGTTTGGACGCCCGGATAAGGGTGAATCCGATATCTCCGGGGAGGAGTTCATGGAGGCCACCCTGTCGGTGTGGGAGATCCCGCCGGAGCGGGCGAAACGCGTCGGACATCCCGCCCCCTTCCCGGTGGAGTTGGCCAGCCGGGTCATGAAACTGTACTCCTACGTGAGCGACGTGGTACTCGATCCCTTCTGCGGCTCCGGCACCACCTGCGTGGCTGCCAAGGCCGGTGGCCGCCACTGGGTGGGCTACGACACCGCTGCCGAATACTGCGACCTGGCGATAACAAGGCTCGCTTCAACTGAGCAAAAATAAGCTCCGAGTGCCGTATGACGCAAATATGGCGCTCGGATTCAGGAGATTTTATCATTATCCGGATTATCGAGGTTCGACTTTCGAGAGATTAATATTTGAGGAGGTATTTGTTATAGTGCCGCGCTGGTTGATCAGATGGGTTCTGAACATTGTAGGGATTATCCTGACAGCAAGCATCTACGGAGGATTCCGCGTAACCGTGCTGGGGGCGATAGTCGGCTCCGTCATTCTCGGCCTGGTCAACGCCACGATCCGCCCGATCATTCTCATCCTGTCCATACCTATCAATCTGCTGACGCTGGGGCTGTTCACGCTGATCATCAATGGATTCATGCTGTGGCTGGTCAGCCTGGTAGTAAGAGGCTTCACTATCCAGAGTTTCGGGGCTGCCGTCATTGCCGCCCTGATTCTGATGATCATCAGTTCCGTGATCAGCTTGTTGATTAAGGAGTAGCCTGCTCCGCACAAAACCTGTTTTAACCTGCCCTGAGAAGTGCACTGGCGAGTGGCGAGGTTATTTTTGGTCATTGGCGGGAAGCGCCGGGCACGAATTTCATTAAAAAGAAAGACGGCGCCAATCCAGCGCCATCCTTCTCAAAATTAACGATCGTGCACCTGCCTCCGAATGAAACCTTCCGGGCGTTACCGTGACAGCCAGCTCGATTCAGGCACTCCCGCGGCACCCGAAAAGCACCACTTACCGCTGCTTCCTTCCGGACCTGACGGGATTCATGGGTTCTCGTTGCGCAGGACCCAAACGTCTTCACCGCTTACCACGGGCAGCCCCACAAGATCAACCCTCGGGCAGGAATTCGACCCCGCTCTAGCGGATTGCGGGCTACAGGGCGCCGCTACCTCCCCGTCTAGCACGACCAAACTTAGCGGTTAGAAAGAGGCGGATACCAAAACTTCGGCATCCTGCCGTTTTATTATAACACACTTTGTCCACTCTGCATAATTGCCATTTTCCAACATTATCACCGTATACGGCCGATCTAAATTTAGCAGGGCTTTATAATTTTCGAAATTTCATAACACATACAATGGGACATTCAATAGTCCATCATCAAAAC
>PLQY01000082.1 GCA_003160265.1 Peptococcaceae bacterium
GGCCCAGCGCCTGGAGCAGCGCACCCGCTACGACCTGGAGATGATGAGGGAGGTGGGTACCTGCAAGGGGATCGAGAACTACTCCCGCCACCTGACCGGGCGCAAGCCGGGGGAGCCGCCCTACTGCCTGCTGGACTTCTTTCCCCAGGACATGCTGGTGGTGATCGATGAGTCCCACCAGACCATTCCCCAACTGAACGCCATGTACGCCGGGGACTACTCCCGGAAGCGCACCCTGGTAGACTATGGCTTCCGGCTGCCCTCGGCGCTGGACAACCGCCCGCTGCGCTTCGACGAGTTCGTGGGCCGGGTGCCCCAGATCATCTTCGTCTCGGCCACTCCGGGGGACTATGAGCTGTCCCGCCGCCGTCAGGTGGTGGAGCAACTCGTCCGCCCCACCGGGCTGATCGACCCGGAGGTGGAGGTGCGCCCGGCCACCGGCCAGGTGGACGACCTGGTGGAGGAGATCCGGCTGCGGGTGGAAAAGCGGCAGCGGGTGCTGGTCACCACCCTGACCAAGCGTATGTCTGAGGACCTGACCGACTACTTGAGCGAACTGGGGATCAGGGTGCGCTATCTGCACTCGGAGATCAAAACCCTGGAGCGCATGGAGATCCTCCGCGACCTGCGCCTGGGGACGTTCGACGTGCTGGTGGGGATCAACCTGCTGCGCGAGGGCCTCGACCTGCCTGAGGTCTCCCTAGTAGCCATCCTGGATGCCGACAAGGAGGGCTTCCTGCGTTCCGAGCGCTCTCTGATCCAGACCAGCGGGCGGGCGTCCCGGAACCTGGACGGCAAGGTGATCATGTATGCCGACAACATTACAAACTCCATGCGGCGGGCGATCGACGAGACCAACCGCCGTCGCATCATCCAGATGGATTACAACCGGCGCTATAAGATCACGCCCCGTTCCGTCCAGAAGGCGGTGAGGGGGACGTTGGAGATCACCCTGCCGGTAGCGGCGGAGAGCGGAGAGACATACAGCGCCAAGAATGTCAAAGACTGGGATAAACCGGACCTGGAAAAGATGATCGCCAAGCTGGAGCAGGAGATGCGCCAGGCGGCCCGTGACTTGGCTTTTGAAAAGGCTGCCGAGGTACGGGACGTGATCATCGAACTCCGCAAGGAGATCATCGCCAGGAGCCGGCACGGTCGCAAGAGCGAACGCCTTCCGCAGGATGCGGCTAATGCCGCCGAACTGCTGGGGGCGACGCCGGTTAGTGAAGGGGGGTCCCAGAGCGGACCATGGCCAGGCAGTCATCAAGAAAATCGAAAAAAGAGATCCTCTTCCCGGCACGGGACAAGATCGTCATCCGGGGGGCACGGGTCCATAATCTAAAGAACATCGACGTGGATATCCCCCGCAACAGGCTGGTGGTGATCACCGGCCTGTCCGGCTCAGGCAAGTCCTCCCTGGCCTTCGACACCATCTACGNNGGCCAGCGCCGCTACGTGGAGTCGCTCTCGGCCTATGCCCGGCAGTTCTTGGGGGTGGCCGACAAGCCGGACGTGGACTACATCGAGGGGCTCTCCCCGGCCATTTCCATAGACCAGAAGGCGGGCAGCCGCAACCCCCGCTCCACCGTGGGCACGGTGACGGAGATCTACGACTACCTGCGCCTGCTCTTCGCCCGCATCGGCAGGCCGCACTGTCCCCAGTGCGGACGCCCGGTGCGGCAGCAGACCGTCTCCCAGATGGTCGACCAGGTGATGGCCCGCCCGGAGGGGACGAGGGTGCAGATCCTGGCGCCGCTGGTGCGGGGCAAGAAGGGGGAGCACCTGAAGCTGCTGGCCGACGTACAGCATAAGGGGTTTGTGCGCGTCCGGGTCAACGGGGAGATCCGGGACCTCGGCGAGGAGATAGTCCTTGACAAGAACCGCAAACACGACATCGAGGTGGTGGTCGACCGCCTGGTGGTGCGCCCGGGGCTGGAAAGCCGTCTGGCCGGTTCCCTGGAAACCGCCCTGGAGATGGGCGGTGGTACCGTGATCGCCCTGATGCAGGGCGGCGGGACGTCGGAGACCGGGGGCACCCAGGCGGGGGAACCGGCAAAAGCAGAAGGTGCTCAACCGGCAGCACCGGATGGAACAGTGGGCCCCCGGTTGGTGGAGCTTGAGGGGACAGAAGAGGCCCGGCTGGCGGCGCTGGAAGGGGTGGACGACACCAGGGCGGCGAGGCCGGACGGGGTAGAAGATAACCAACCGGCGGGGCCGGGGGAGACCGGTCAGGCACGGGAGGCGGGGGAGGAGTTCATCTTCAGCCAGAACTTCGCCTGCCCCGAGTGCGGCATCAGCCTGGCGGAGATCGAACCGCGGCTTTTCTCCTTCAACAGTCCCTTCGGGGCCTGCAAGGAGTGCTCAGGCCTGGGTCACCGCCTGGAGGTGGACGAGTCGCTGGTGGTCAACCCGGACCTGCCGGTGCGGGCGGGGGCGCTGATCCCCTGGACGCGGACGCCGCAGCATTACTACCCGCAACTGGTGCAGGCAGTTCTGGAGCACTACGGCTGTTCCTGGGACACCCGCTTCAGGGATCTGCCGCTGGATGTACAGCATACCCTCCTCTACGGCACGCAGGAGCGCATCCGTTTCCGCTACCGGGACACCTATGGCGAGGTCAAGTCCTGGTATGCCGCCTATGAGGGAGTCATTCCCCACCTCGCCCGCCGCCACCGGGAGACCGAGTCGGATGAGGCGCGCGAGGATATCAGCGAATTCATGACCTCGCGCCCCTGCCCTGCCTGCCGTGGGGCCAGGTTGAAGCCGGAGGCCCTGGCGGTGCGGGTGGGTGAAAAGAATATCCACGAAGTGACTGGATTGACGATCAGGGAGGCCGCCGTCTTTCTTAAAAACCTGGAACTGACCTCCCGGGAGCAGCAGATTGCCAGGCAGGTGCTGAAAGAGATCGACAACCGCCTGGGCTTCCTGGTCAATGTCGGGTTGGACTACCTGACCCTGGACCGGGCGGCCGGCACCCTGGCCGGGGGCGAGGCCCAGCGGATCCGCCTGGCCACCCAGATCGGGTCGGGCCTGGTGGGAGTGCTCTACATCCTGGACGAACCCAGCATCGGCCTGCACCCCCGGGACAATACCAGGCTGATCAAGACCCTGATGGATCTGCGCGACCTGGGCAATACCCTGATCATAGTGGAACACGATGAAGAGATGATGCTGAGCGCCGACGAGATCATCGATATCGGCCCGGGAGCAGGGGTGCGTGGAGGGAAAGTCGTGGCCCAAGGCACCCTGGAAGAGATCATCAGGACGCCAGAGTCCATCACCGGCCAGTACCTGGGCGGCAAGCTGGAGATCCCCGTGCCCGGCGTCCGGCGGCGTCCGGACGGCAGGTGGCTGGAGGTCTACGGAGCGCGCGAGTTCAACCTGAAAAACATCGACGTGACCATTCCCCTCGGCCTGTTCGTCTGCGTCACCGGGGTCTCTGGCTCCGGGAAGAGCACCCTGCTGCAGGAGATCATCTACAAGGCCCTCGCCCAGGAGTTGAACGGGGCACGGGCGCACCCCGGCGCCTTCCGGAGCCTGAGCGGCCTGAAACACCTGGACAAGGTGATCGAGATCGACCAGTCTCCCATCGGGCGCACGCCCCGCTCCAACCCGACCACCTACATCGGGGCGTTTGACGGCATCCGGGAACTGTTCACCCTGACCCCGGAGGCCCGGATGCGCGGCTACAAGCCCGGGCGTTTCAGCTTCAACGTGCGGGGCGGTCGCTGCGAGGCCTGCCGGGGCGACGGGATCATCAAGATCGAGATGCACTTCCTGCCCGACATCTACGTTCCCTGCGACGAGTGCAAGGGCAGCCGCTACAACCGGGAGACCCTGGAGGTCAGGTACAAGGGCAAGAGCATCGCCGACGTCCTGAACATGACGGTCAGCGAGGCGGTGGAGTTCTTCCAGCACATCCCCAAGGTGAGCCGCAAGCTGGAGACCGTGAACGATGTCGGCCTGGGTTACATCAAGCTCGGCCAGCCCGCCACCACCCTGTCCGGCGGCGAGGCCCAGCGGGTGAAACTGGCGGCGGAATTGTCCCGGCGCAGCAACGGGCGCACCCTGTACATCCTGGACGAGCCGACCACCGGCCTCCACAAGGACGACATCAAGCGGCTGCTGCAGATCCTCGACCGCCTGGTGGAGGCGGGGAACACCGTGGTGGTCATCGAGCACAACCTGGATGTGGTCAAGACGGCGGACTACATCATCGACCTCGGCCCCGAGGGCGGTGACCTAGGCGGGCGCCTGGTCGCCTCCGGCACTCCCGAGGAGATCGCCGCCCACCCCACATCCTATACCGGGCAGTACTTGAAGCAGGTGCTCCAGAAACCGGCGCTTGCATCCAGGCAAGCCGTTCTGTCGCGGAACTGAACACGGCTTAACAGCAATGATCAGGCCGGGAAGAGTGGTGATGGGATATACCTGCTGAAGCCAATATAGACGAACAGGAACAGAAGATCCGGGAGTTGAAGCAGGACCTCGACCTGACGCCGGAGCGTCCGGGGGTCTATTTGTTCCGCAACCGGGCCGGGGTTGTGATCTACGTGGGCAAGGCGATCTCCCTGCGCAACCGCCTGCGCTCCTACTTCCAGGCGAAGGGGCAACCGGAAAAGACCCAGCGGCTGGTCACCGAGGCCGCCCGGTTCGAGTACCTGGTGACCGATTCCGAGGTGGAGGCCCTGGTGCTGGAGTGCAACCTGATCAAGGAATATCGCCCCAAATTCAACATCAACCTGAAGGACGACAAGTCCTATCCTTACCTGAGGGTGACGGCGGAGCAGTTCCCCCGGGTCATGGTCACCAGGCGCCTGGTGCGGGATGGCTCCCGCTACTTCGGTCCCTACCCGGAAGTGGGGGCGGTCAAGGAGACGATGGGATTCCTGCGCAAGTTATTCCCGTTTCGCTCCTGCCCCGGTCAGGACCTGGCCCCCCGCAGCCGCCCCTGCCTCAACGCCCAGATCAGGCAGTGCCTGGGGCCCTGCGCCGGGCGGGCATCATCCGAAGACTATCAGGAGATGATCGAGAACCTGGTGCAGTTCCTGGAGGGTAAGACCCGGGACATGGAGAAGAACCTGGCTGCCCGGATGGATGAGGCCTCCCGGGCAATGGATTTCGAGCGGGCGGCGCGCCTGCGGAACCAGTTGGCGTCCCTGCGGACCTTCCGTGAGCAGCAGCGGGTCACCCAGGCCTCCGGGAGCGATGAGGACGTCCTGGCTGTTGGCGCCCGGCTGGACGAGGTCTGCGTGCTGATCCTGAGGGTCCGGGGCGGCAAGCTGGTGGCGGAGGAGAACTACTTCCTGTCGGAGGCCGAGGAGTTGCAGCCCGGCGAGATCCTGGCCTCTTTCATCAAACAGTATTACCACGCCGGGCGGGAGATCCCGCCGGCCCTGCTGGTCAGCAGCCCACTGCCGGAGTCGGACCTGCTGGCCGAGTGGCTCACCCGGCTGCGGGGCAGGAAGGCGGCCATCCGCACGCCCAGCCGGGGAGCCGGATGCAAGCTGCTGCAGATGGCCGTGGATAACGCCCACCTCTATGCAGAGCGGCGCTACCAGCAGGCCCTGCGAACCAGGGAGAAGGGGCGCACCCTGGTGTTCGAACTGCAGCAGGCGCTTGGACTGGCCAAACCGCCCCGGTGCCTGGAGTGCATGGACATCTCCCACTTTGCGGGCCAGGACACGGTGGGCTCGCTGGTGCGTTTTACCGATGGCCGGCCGGACACCGGGGGCTACCGGCGCTACAAGCTGCACAACGTCATCCCCGGCGATGACTACGCCGCCCTGCAAGAGGTGACGCGCCGGCGTATCGCCCGGGCTGAGAAGGACTCCCTGCCCGACCTGCTGGTGATCGACGGTGGCAGGGGGCAGTTGAACGCGGTCCAGGAGGTGCTGGGAGAGACCGGTGGCGCCGGGATGGCGGTGGCCTCCCTGGCCAAGGAGGAGGAGCAGGTGTTCCTGCCGGGACGCCTGAAACCCTTGGACCTGCCCCGGAATAACGCCGGTCTGCACCTGCTGCAGCAGGCCCGTGACGAGGCGCACCGCTTCGCCCACGCCTACCAGGAGAAACTGCGGCGGGAGAAGGCCGGAGCCACCGTCCTGGCCGAGGTGCCGGGCATCGGCAAGAAGCGGCAGCGGGCGTTGCTCAAGCAGTTCGGCTCTGTGACCAGGCTGCGCTCGGCCAGCCTGGAGGAACTGGCGGCAGTGCCTGGGATGAACAGGAAGGCAGCTGCTGCCCTGTACGACTTCCTGCATGGCTCCGGAGCTTCAACTGGGTCTTAGCTTCAGTGGGTGATTGCTTTTCCCCCACTGAAGCTAAGACCCAGTTAATACAGTGATGTAGCCGCTCTTATCCCACCGCTNNGCCCGGATGCGGAGGAAGCGGGGACATTAGAGCGGGTAGTCATCTGTGGTGAAAAACAGAATTCTAAGATGCTGGAGATGAGACTGTGGAAAATATCAAGCTGGTAGCCATAGACCTCGATGATACACTGCTGCGGAGCGACATGACGATCTCGGAGCACACCGTGGCGGTGCTGCGGAAGGTACGGGCTCAGGGGGTGGTAGTGACTCTCTCCACGGGGCGGATGTTCAGTTCGGCCAAGCCCTTCGCCGAGCGGCTCGAATTCGACGCGCCTCTGATTGCATATGGAGGCGCCCTGGTCAAGAACGCCGGCTCCGGGGAGGTGTTGTACAACCGTCCGCTGGAACCGGAGGTGGCCCGGCGGGTGATCAGGTTTGCCCGGGAACGGAAGGTTCAGGTCAACTTCTACCTCCTCAATGGAGATGATGATGAGCTGTATGCTGAACTGATAACCCCTTTTGGTGAGAGCTACGGCCGGTTTTCCAGGGTGCCGTTCCACCGGGTGCCGGATCTGGAAGCTTTGCTGGAAGGCGGTAATCCCCTGAAGCTGCTGCTGATCGATGACGAGCCGGCGGCGGACCGCTGCCTGTTGGAGTTGCGGGAACTGCTGGGCGAACAGGCGCACCTTGCCAAGTCCAAACCCCGCTTCGTGGAGGTGGACCACCCGGAAGCCACCAAGGGCCGGGCGCTGCAGGAACTGGCCGCCTGGCTGCAGGTGGAACGAAGCCAGATATTGGCCATCGGGGACAACTATAACGATATCGAGATGCTGGAGTTCGCCGGCCTGGGGATCGCTGTGGCCAACGCTCCGCCGGAGGTGCGAAGGCGGGCTGGTCATGTCACCGCCTCGAACGACGAGGACGGGGTGGCGCAGGCCCTGGAACGGTTCGTGCTGGGCGCTACGATCCCGAATGGTTAATCCCCTACTCCTTTCCTTCCTCCAACTCTTGGATATATTTTTCACCACGCAGCATAGAAGCGATGGCCGCTATTAGAGACATGGCCGCGGCTCCATAGAAGGTTATTCTCAGGCTGGCCATGAAGGCCGGCGCCATCAGCGAAGGGAAGAATTCCTTGCTCAGGATCAGGTTCCTGGCAGCCGCCGGCAGGTTGGTCAGAACTGCAGCAGGGAGCAACTGTTGCATCGGGTTGTAGCCCAGGAAGGCGGCAAAGAGCGCCCCTGTGGGCGGCAGATTGGCCGTCTGACTGGCCACCGCCGGCGGTATGCCCTGCGCCACCAGGCCGGCGTACAGCACCGGCGGCAGCTTGCTGGCCATGCCGATGATGATCATGCTGAAAAAGAGGGACATGCTCAGGAGCATGCCGGAGTTCTGAATGGTGGCCCGCATCCCGGAAGCCACTCCGCGGTATTTTGCCGGCACCGAGTTCATGACGGCCGCCATGTTGGGGGAGTTGAACATTCCCATGCCCAAGCCCAAGAGCACCAGGATCAGCATGAACGGCAGGTAGGAAAAGTTGGCCGGTAGAGTAGCCAGTAGCAGAAAACCGGCCATGGTGAGCAGCATGCCGCCGGTGGCAAAGCTCCGGGAACCGAACCGGTCGGACAGCCAGCCGGAGAGCGGACCCATGAAGAAGAAGCCGCCGATCATGGGCGACATGTAAATGCCGGCCCACAGCGGCGTCTNNAGATGCCCTGCAGCCAGATGATCAGCATGAACGTCAGGCCGCCCCGGGCCACGGCCTGGAGAAAACCGCTCACGTTGCCAGCCGAAAACATGCGATTGCGGAACAGGCTGAGGCGAAACATGGGGTCCTTGACCCGCATTTCAATGAAGACAAAGGCGACCAGCAAGATGATCCCCGCCACCATGCCGCCTTGAACCCACGGATTCGTCCATCCCATGGGCGAATGTCCGTATGGCAAGATGCCGTAGGTGATGGCGACCAGCAGGAGGGTCAGGCCGGCGCCGAAGGTGGTGTTGCCAGCCAGGTCGAGCCCCCGTTTCTTGTTGAGGACACCGGTTTCCTGCAGCTTGAGATAGGCCCAGATGGTCCCGACAATGCCTATCGGCACGTTGATCAGAAACACCAGCCGCCAGTTGATGGCGGCCAGAAAGCCGCCCAGGATCAGTCCGATCAGGGAACCGCCGTTGAAGGCCACCCCGTTCAGGCCCAGGGCTAGGCCTCTTTCTTGGTGTGGAAAGGCATCGGTCAGGATGGCCGCGCTGTTGGCAAACAGGAAGCCGCCTCCGACTGCCTGGACCAGGCGGAAGATGATTAACTCCATGGCGCCGGTGTTGCCTGTGCTGGGGATCAGAGAGAGTATGAGGGAACCAACCGTAAAGATGATAAAACCGATGTTATAGAAGCGCACCCGGCCGAAAATGTCGGACAGACGCCCAAAGGAGACCAGCAGGGTGGCCGTTATCACCGAATAGCCCATAAGTATCCAGAGCAGGTAGGTCGTCTCGTCCGGGGCCAGCGGATTGACCTTGAGGGCCACGAAGATGGCCGGTAGGGAAATCAGGACAATATTGACGTCGATGCCGGCCATCAGCGTACCCAGGGTGGTATTGGACAGGGCTACCCATTTGTAGCCCGGCTTAGGGGCAACAGGAGCTTTTGCCAATGGTTCTGCGTTTGCCGTGTCAGCACTCAAAATTTTTGTCGCACCTCTCCTTGCCCGGCTGGTCATCGATCTTCTCCCCCGGCCCGGCGGTTTGTTGTTTTAATCCGGCATAAACACTGTTCAAGAGAGCGTTGATACCGTCCAGACCTGTATCGTCTCCGGCCAGGACCTCCTTCAGGCGGTCACAGCGGAAAGCGAGCACTTCCCGGTATGCTTCCCGGCCATCCCCGGTCAGGCGCAGGTAAACCATCCTCCGGTCTCCCTGGTCCCGCACCCGCAGCACCAGCCCGCTCCGGACCAGACCGTCCACCAGTTCGGTGAGCGTGGAACCGCTGACCAGCAGACTGCCCTGCATCTCGCTCATGTTGACCTCCGCCCGGGACTGGAGATAGCGGAGGATCCGGTAGCGGGGCATGCTCAGACCACGGCGGACCAAGAACACCTGGGTGAGATGGTTGAGGACCCTGTTCACCCGGTCCAGGCTCTCTTCGAATTGCTCCAGCGGTAGATCCAAGCCGCACACCCTTTCGCCTACCGTATAGTTCGGTAACCTAAGTTATTATAATGCCGTCGGCGCGGGTCGTCAAGACGGTGGCCGGTCAGCCAGGGATATTATCTGCGTTAACTCATGTTTGATACCTGGCCAATAGTCATTTAAAAAGGCGGCGACTTAGAGATGCCCATGAAAAAGAACCGGCTGTTCTTGAATTATGGGTATTATAACATCACGCACATGACGGAACCCCCTGCCGAATGAGCAGTCCTAAGGCGACTGCATTCCGGATCTACGAGAGAATTCATGCTTGAGCATCCCCCTTGTTCAGATGTTGCGTGTTATTGCTTCTTGATTGCGGGAGGGATACAATTGAAGCATGCCGGGTATGATTAACCCNNAATTATCGTGGATTATGTCCTGGCTGTGGACCTGGGTGGCACCAAGATCTATTCCGCCCTGGTCGACTCCGGCGACCTGATAGTCAAGAGCGACGTTCGGCCGACGGAAGCGGAGTTCGGCCAGGAGCGGGTGCTCGACAATATCATGGCGGGGATCGGAGCGGGGGCGCCGCTGGATGCTCTGCATGGCGGCAAGATTCTCGGCCTGGGCATCGGCGCTCCGGGGCCGCTGGACCCGTGCGCCGGCAAGGTCTGNNCGTCTTCCTGGAGAACGACGCCAACCTGGCAGCCCTGGGGGAGCACCTCTACGGGGCCGGGCAGGGCCACGACGACATGGTCTTCATCACTGTCAGTACCGGCATCGGGGGTGGCCTGATCCTTAGGGGTGAGATTTATGACGGGGCATTCGGCGCCGCCGGCGAG
>PLQY01000003.1:0-1593 GCA_003160265.1 Peptococcaceae bacterium
GAGATCGGCAGCCACCGGGGCATGCTTTACGATGCCGATGCGGTGGATGCCTGCCTGAGGCTTTTCTCAAGAAAAGGCTTTAAACAATCAGTCTGGCACTAATCAGGAGAGCATTGACGAGGCATGATGCTAGCGACCTAAGGCTGGGGTAAATAAGCGAGAAAGAGATATAGGAAGACATACTGAGAGGTAAACATGAGGGGAGTCAACCTGAGAGATTGGCTCCCCTATTTTTTAAGAGTAGGGTGAAATAATGGATAATGTTCTTAACATCCCAGCTCTGATCATACTTGACGTCAAGGAAAATGATATCGACTATCACTTCACCGTAGAAACAGTTGCGAAACCGTCTTTTTGTCCGCGTTGTGGTGGAACCAACATTGTCGGTTACGGCCGTGATGTTCAACTCTTCATGGATACGCCGATGCATGGAAAGCGTGTCGGACTGCACGTCAAGCGGCGGCGATTGTCCTGCAACGATTGCAACTCGACTTTCTTTGAGCCGCTAAATGATATGGATGACAAACATCGCGCCACCAGGCGTCTGATAGGCTATATCGAAAACCGGGCGCTATATGAGGCTTTCACGAAAATAGCCGGTGAAGTCGGTGTGCATGAATGGACAGTCCGCTCAATCTTCAAAGATTACATGAACCGCAAACAGGAGGCCTATCACCCGGCCACTCCTCGTTTCCTCGGCATTGATGAGGCGCACCTGTTTCACAAGTACCGCTGCGTTCTTGCCGATGTGAAAGAGAGAACCATCATCGATCTCTTGCCAAACCGTAATGCATCTACAGTCGCGGAATATTTGCGGAAACATGCCACAGAACCGGATCAAGATCGTCTGTATGGATATGTGGCAGC
Source organism: Peptococcaceae bacterium (assembly GCA_003160265.1). GTDB lineage: Bacteria > Bacillota > DSM-12270 > Thermacetogeniales > Thermacetogeniaceae > Palsa-1188. The sequence continues at coordinate 868 of PLQY01000003.1, forward strand.
CCTATCGTGACGCCGTCAGAAGCATCCTCCCTGGGGCCAAGATCGTTATTGACAAGTTTCACGTTGTCAGATACGCTTCGGATGCCCTGGAAGCCGTGAGAAAAGAGATCAGAAAATCTCTAACCGAAAGGCAGCGCAAGACATTGATGCATGACAGGTTCGTTCTCTTGAAACGGCCTCATAGTTTGGATGCTCATGAACGATTGGTGCTTGAGCACTGGTTAAAATTTCCTTTAATGCGCCAGGCTTATGATCTGAAGGAAAGATTCTACAATCTTTTTGATAGCGGTGCCGACAGGCAAGCCGCAGAGCTTGAGCATGATCGCTGGCTTAAAGGTATGATCCCTGAAATCAGACAGTATTTTGAGCCATTAACGAGGGCTATGAAGAACTGGCATGAAGAGATATTCTCGTATTTCGATTTACAGCCCAACCCGGTTACCAATGCTTACACGGAAGCGCTTAATAATCTTATCAAGCTGGCGAATAAAAACGGTAGGGGTTATTCGTTTGATGTACTTAGGGCCAAGGTTCTCTTTAGTGACGGCATGCGGAAAATAACCTACCCGAAGTTCAACAAGCGTGACCATATGATCTTAGACATGATTCATGATGGATGGCTTGCTGAAGATTCCCAGAATTGGGATCATGGCGTGGACATATACACACTTATGCAAAAGATGGAAGACGGCAGTTTTTTCTCCGATCCACATTAAAACCCGAATA
>PLQY01000003.1:1660-4426 GCA_003160265.1 Peptococcaceae bacterium
GGCCTTTCCGGCGCTCTCCGGCAGCGGCATCGACCCGTCGTTCACAAATACTACCTGGTTGCAGTTGGGACAGGTGATTTCGACGATATCGTCGTCGTAGAACAGATCCTCTTCAAAGCAGATGATGTCGTGGCAGTTCTTACACTCCACTTCGACGTAATTCAACTCTTCTTCGGAAATGCTGCCCAGCTCGTCATCATCTTCATCGTCGCCATCCCTATCCTCATCGTCCAGGTCCTCGTCCTCGTCATCCTCTTCCTCATCGTCTTCTTCATCATCGTCGTAGAGGTCTTCGTCAATGCTCTCCAGGTAATCCTCCAGGTCCTCCTGGGCGGCCTCGACCTCCTCCACCTTGTCGATCAGGTCGGCTAGAATATCGATCATCTGTTTTACAATCCGGGCCTCATCCTTGCCTTCCTCTAGCTTCAACCCCTCAGCCAATCCTTGCAGGTAAGCAATCCGCTCGCGCAAATCATCCATGGGTATACCCTCCTGACTCGTCTTTGACTTGATCCTTAAAAACCAGGGTCATGCTCGTTCCAGGTACTCCCCGCTCCTGGTGTCAACCCTGATCACGGTGCCCACATCGACAAACAGGGGCACCTGGATGATCAGCCCGGTCTCCAGGGTGGCCGGCTTGGTGCCTCCCGTAGCCGTATCGCCGCGCAGTCCCGGATCGGCGGCAACCACTTCAAGCTCCACGGTATTCGGAAGCTCGACCCCGATCAGGTTGCCGTTGTGGGTCAGCAGATAAAGATTCATATTTTCCTTGAGATACTTGACATTGTCACCCAATTGCTCCACGCTGAGGCTGGTCTGTTCATAACTCTCGTTGTCCATCATCTCGAAAGAATCCCCCTCCCGGTACAGGTACTGCATCTCCCTGCGTTCCAGGTGGGCGCGGGAGAGTTTCTCTCCCGCCCGGAAGGTCCGCTCGACAACGCCGCCGGTGCGGAGATTCTTCAGCTTGCAGCGTACAAAGGCCGGTCCCTTGCCCGGCTTGACATGCTGAAAATCGACCACTGTCCAGACGTCTCCTTCGATCTCAATGGTCAAACCGGTGCGAAAATCATTTGATGAAATCATGTCATGGCCTGGCATTTCGAAAGTCAGAGGCATACACAAATCTTGCATCCGACATCCTTCATCAGACATCTGTTCTGCCAGGTTTCCTCTCCTTTCTCAACTGCCAAATAGTAATCTGCGTCAGGTTATCTATTTTCATGCAGCATCCGGAGCAATCTTCTGCGCCGGCGCCGCCCTACCTCAGAGCACCATAAAGTCCTTGGCTACAGGGGTCAGGATCTCACACCCGGTTTCCGTCACCAGAACGGTGTCTTCGATGCGAACGCCCCCCCACCCGGGGATGTAGACCCCCGGTTCCACCGTCGTGATCATCCCCGCCTCCAGGACTGTCTCCTGTTTGGGAGCGAGCCGGGGCGCCTCGTGGATATTCAAGCCGACACCGTGTCCGAGAGAGTGCGTGAAATAATCGCCGAATCCCGCCCTGGTGATCACTTGCCGCGCCACCTCGTCCACCTGGCTGGCAATCACACCCGGCCTGAGGCGATCGAGGGCGCTGAGCTGCGCCTCCAGCACGACCCCGTAGACGCGGCGCTGCTTGTCATCGAACCGGCCAACGCACACCGTACGGGTGATATCCGACATATACCCCTGGCAGCACGCCCCGAAGTCCATCATCACCATCTGGCCGCTCCTGATCTTGTCAGGCGTGGCGCGCCCGTGAGGCATCGCCCCGCGCTCCCCCGCCGCCACGATCGTCTCGAAGGCCGGTGGGCCATCGCCCCGGCTGCGCAGGAAATAATCGATGCGGCTGGCGATCTCCCGCTCGGTCTGGCCGGAGCAGATATGCCCGATCACATAGCAGAAAGCCGCCCCGGCGACCACCCCCGCCTCCCGGATCATGGCGATCTCATCGACATCCTTGACCAGGCGCAGGCTTTCCACCAACCCCAGAACCGGACGCAGGTCCAAACCGCTGAAGTCCGCCTGGAATCTCTCGAACTTCTGGTAGGTGACATCGTTCTTCTCAAACCCGATTCTGTTCAGGACGCGCTCCCGGCAGACCTCCGCCAGAGCCTCCGATGACAGGGTTTTAGAAATCAACACCATCCAATCCGGGGCTTCCAACCTGGCCTGGGTCTGATAGCGCCCGTCCGTCACCAGGCAGGCATCGCCGGGCGAGATCAGGAGCAGTCCCTCCCCGGTAAACCCGCTGATGTATCTCATGTTCTCCGGATTGGTGACCAGCAGGGCATCCAGGTTCTGTCTCCCCATCAGGTTCCTGAGCCTTCCGAGCCTCCTGCCCATTTGAGAGGTGTGAGGTGAGAGGTTAGATGTGCGCCTCGTTGGTTTTGGTTCCGCCAATGTCTTCTCTTCTCTCTTCTCGCTTCCCACATCTCACTTCCCAATTAGCCGGCTGGCGGCAGTCAGGGCCAGGGAATAACTCTGGCTTCCAAAGCCGGTGATCTGACCGCGGGCAACAGGAGCGATCACCGACCGGCGGCGCCAGTCCTCCCGGGCATAGATATTGCTCATGTGCACCTCGACCACCGGCAGGCCGACCGCCCGCAAGGCGTCCTGCAAGGCAAAGCTGTAATGGGTCAGGGCGCCGGGATTGATGATAATGGCGTCACAGCACCGCCCGGCCTCGTGGATCCTGTCGATCAGGTCACCCTCGTGGTTGGATTGAAAGCACTCCACCTCGATACCCAGGGCCTCTCCCTGCCGTTGCAGATCCCCGTC
>PLQY01000098.1 GCA_003160265.1 Peptococcaceae bacterium
GAGGCGGAGGTTACCCTGCCGCCCTTCCTCAATGACCTGGAGCGGGGCACAGCCGGCCACATCTACAACACCAGCGAACGGCCAGCCATGAACAACACGCCGGTACCAGCCTGGGAGTTGCTCAACAGCAAGGACTATGCCTGCATGAGCGTCCAGTACTCCAGGGGCTGCCCCTATGACTGCGAGTTCTGCGACATCACCTCCCTCTATGGACACAAACCGCGCCTGAAAGACACCGCCCAGTTCATCGGGGAGCTGGATTCCATCTACAACATCGGCTGGAGGGGCTCGGTCTTCGTGGTGGACGACAACTTCATCGGCAATAAGAACCGGCTCAAAACAGAGGTCCTGCCGTCGATGATCGATTGGATGGAAAAGCACCACTACCCCTTCACCTTCATCACCGAGGTCTCCATCAACCTGGCAGATGACTCCGCCCTGATGGTATTGATGCGGCAGGCGGGGTTCAATAACGTCTTTGTCGGCATCGAGACCCCCGACGAGGATGGCCTCAAGGAGTGCAACAAGTTCAACAACGTCAACCGCAACCTGATTGCCGCAGTGAAGCGCATCCAAAACCACGGGATGGAGGTCATGGCCGGCTTCATCGTCGGTTTTGACAGCGATACCCCCTCCATCTTCGAGCGGCAGATCAGCTTCATCCAGCAGAGTGGCATCATCACCGCCATGGTGGGGCTGCTGAGTGCCCCCAGAGGAACGCGGCTATTCGAGCGCCTGAACCAGGAGAAGCGGTTGCTGTCCGAATTTACCGGCAACAACACCGACTTCTCTTTGAACTTCATCCCCAAGATGAACCCCCAGAAGCTGGTGGACGGCTACCGGAGCATCGTCACCACCATCTACGATCCGGCTGCCTTCTACGAGCGGGTGTACAGTTTTTTCAAGGAGTTCAAGCCGGTCAAGCGGAAACGCACCGAACGCTTCCAGTTGGTCTACATCAAGGCCCTACTGCAGGCGACGTTCTACCTGGGCATACTGCAGAAGGGCCGGCGCCACTACTGGAAACTGCTGTTCAAGACCACCTTCCGCTACCCGCACTTCCTTCCGAACGCAGTGATCTTCTCGGTTTACGGTTTCCACTACCGGAAAATCTCCGGGCAGATGCTCCGCCTGGAGGGAGAGGCCTAGACAAGCTGCCGGCAATCGGCAGACCTGCCTTTGCAGGCGCCTCGTTGTGGACCTTCGAACTGCCGATCGTCTCTTTTGGTTGTTGATCATGGGCCGAACCGCTGTGCCCGCCTAGCGGGCACACATCCGAAGCGGTGGGATAAGAGCGGCTACATCACTGTATTAACTGGGTCTTGGCTTCAGCAGGGGAAAGCAATCCCTCACTGAAGCCAAGACCCAGTTGAATCCCCAGTTTCCAACCGCATTGCACCCAATCAGGCATCCCCACCTCCGATTCAGGCATGAACCTATTCCCAGGGGGAAAAATATTTTCAGAAATTTGTTGGTGGCTCTTGACAAAACACTTAATATATTGCATCTTATATTTAAGTTTGATATTATTTGACTAATGGCGGTATCACTGATTTTCAGCCTTAAGCCTGACCACTCCGGTTCTCGAACCCACCTCAGTTTAGGGCAGTAGTGTCGCAGACGCTCCGGGCAGCCGGAGCCGGTATACCAATCAGGCGGGTGCAGACGCAAAACGCCAGCCCAAACCACTTAAGTGGTAAAATAAAAGGAGGTTTTCAAAATGGCAAAATCAGTAGGAATCGACCTGGGAACCACCAACTCGGTCGTCGCAGTGATGGAGGGCGGCAAGCCCGAGGTGATCCTGAACGCCGAAGGCTCGCGTCTGACCCCCTCGGTAGTAGGCTTCAAGGAGTCCGGGGAGCGCCTGGTCGGCCAGATCGCCAAGCGGCAGGCAGCCCTGAACCCCGAGAATACCCTGTTTTCGGTGAAGCGTTTCATCGGGCGCCGCTTCGCGGAGGTGGGCGAAGAGCGCAAGCTCGTCCCCTATCAGGTGGTGTCAGGGCCGAACGACGCCGTGCGCTTCGAGGTGCGCGGCAACAAGTACTCCCCGGAGGAGATCTCGGCGCAGATCTTGAAGAAGCTGGTTGAGGACGCCTCCAAATACCTGGGCGAGAAGGTGCCGGACGCCGTGATCACGGTGCCGGCCTACTTCAACGACGCTCAGCGCCAGGCCACCAAGGACGCCGGCAAGATCGCCGGCCTGAACGTGCTGCGGATCATCAATGAGCCGACGGCGGCCGCCCTGGCCTACGGTTTGGACAAGAAGGCCAACGAGACCATCCTGGTGTTCGACTTGGGTGGCGGCACCTTCGACGTTTCGATCTTGGATGTGGGCGACGGCGTGTTCGAGGTCAAGTCTACCAACGGCGACACCCACCTGGGCGGCGACAACTTCGACAAGGAGATCGTCGACTATCTGGCCGGCGAGTTCAAGAAGGACTACGGGATCGACCTGCGCACCGACAAGCAGGCGTTGCAACGGCTGATCGAGGCGGCCGAGAAGGCGAAGATCGAACTCTCCGCCACGGTGGAGACCCAGGTCAGCCTGCCCTTCATCACCGCCGACGCCACCGGTCCGAAGCACCTGGACATGAAGCTGACCCGGGCGAAATTCGACGACCTGACCGCTCACCTGGTGGAGCGCTGCCGGGGTCCGGTCAAGGCCGCCCTGGCCGACGCCAAGCTGACCGAGAAGGAGCTCGACGAGGTGATCCTGGTAGGAGGCTCGACCCGCACGCCGGCGGTTCAGAAGCTGGTGCGGGATCTGACCGGCAAAGCGCCGAACATGAGCGTCAACCCGGACGAGGTGGTAGCCGTGGGAGCAGCCATCCAGGCCGGAGTGCTGGCAGGTGAGGTCAAGGACGTGGTGCTGCTGGACGTCACTCCCCTGTCACTGGGCGTGGAGACCCTGGGCGGCGTGATGACCAAGGTCGTCGAGCGCAACACCACCATCCCGGTACGGCGCAGCCAGATCTTCTCCACCGCCGAGGACAACCAGCCGGCCGTGGACATCAACGTGCTGCAGGGCGAGCGGGAGATGGCCAGGGACAACCGGTCGCTGGGCCAGTTCAAGCTGGACGGCATTCCGCCGGCACAGCGGGGCATCCCGCAGGTGGAGGTGACCTTCGACATTGACGCCAACGGCATCCTGAAGGTGAGCGCCCAGGACAAGGCGTCGGGCAAGGAGCAGACGGTCACCATCAGCGGCTCCAGCAACCTGGACAAGGGCGAGATCGACCGGATGGTGAACGCTGCCCAGGCGAACGCCGAGGAGGACAAGAAGCGGCGGCAGGAGATCGAGGCCCGCAACGAGGCGGATAGCTTGGTCTACCAGGTGGAGCGCCAGCTCAAGGACCTGGGCGACCAGGTGCCGGTGCACGAGAAGGCCCGGGTAGAGCAGTTGGCAACCGACCTCAAGGCAGCCCTGAAGGAGAACGCCCCGGTCGACAAGATCCAGTCATTGAAGAGCGACCTGCAGCAGGCGGCCTACTCCCTGTCGGAGGCCGCCTATAAGAAGGCCCAGGCCGCAGGTGGCGCCAGCGCCACAGGCGGACAGCCAGGCGGCGCCGGGGAGGGCTCCGGCAGCGGCACCCCGGGGGCGCACCCGGGCGGACCCGACGTGGTGGACGCCGAATATGAAGTGAAATAGATTGTCAACGAGTTCTAAGCTTCAGCTTTCCCACACTGAAGGAAGCGGGGGGCATTAGAGCGGGTAGTCATCGTGGAAACACAGGGAAATTGGGGGTTTGAGGGCAGATGGCGGTAGCTTTTCAGGATTACTACGAGATCTTGGGCGTCAAACGGGAGGCTGCGGATAAGGAGATCAAGAGCGCCTACCGGAAGCTGGCCCGTAAGTGGCATCCCGATGTGCATACGACGGGCAAGCAGAAGGCCGTAGCCGAAGAGAAGTTCAAGAAGATCAACGAGGCCTACGAGGTGCTGAGCGACCCGGAGAAACGGTCGAAGTACGACCGCCTGGGCAGCAATTGGCACAACGGTCAGGACTTTCAGCCACCACCCGACTGGGGTAACAACGGGCGTTTCTATAGCAGCGCGGACTTCCCCGGCGGGGAGGGCGGATTCCAGGGCACGGGTGGCTTCAGCGACTTCTTCGAAAGCCTGTTCGGCGGCGGCGCCTTCGGGCATACCACTGCCGGCGCCGGCGCCACAGGCACGCGGCGCAGAGCCCACGGACCGCGGCGTGGCCAGGACGTGGATGCAGAGATCGAACTACCCCTGGAGGAAGCCTACCACGGCGTCAACAAGACCATCCAGTTATCCGCCGATGCGGTCTGTCCCGAGTGCGGCGGCGCCGGTACCAAGGAGCGCGGCTTCTGTCCACGCTGCGGCGGTACCGGCCAGGTCCCGGACACCAAGACGTTGGAGGTTAAGATCCCGGCAGGCATCCGGGACGGTGGCCGCATCCGGCTACGCGGCCAGGGTGGTGAGGGAACCGGCGGCGGTGCCAGGGGCGACCTCTACCTAAAAGTGCGCCTGCTGCCCCATTCCGTGTACACCGTGAAGGGCAGCGATCTGGAAACGGAAGTCAGGCTGCTGCCGGACCAGGCGGCCCTGGGCGACAAAGTACGGGTGCCCACCCTGGACGGGCCGGTGATCATGACCGTGCCCCCGGGCAGCCATACCGGAATCAGATTGCGGCTGCGGGAGAAGGGCCTGCCCGCGAATGACGGCCAGCGCGGCGACGAATACGTCCGGCTGGTGATCGACATCCCTCCCACCTTGAGCGAGGAGGAAAAGCAACTTTACCAGCAGTTGAAAGAACTCAGGAAAAAGTAGGAACATTGCTCATCACTCCAAAAAGAAAAGGTGGCGGATCGCCATGAGCATCGTGCGCTGGTATTACCATAATGATGACGAAGAAGGCCTGCCGCTACGTGAGCTGGACATCCACCCCGAACTGCTGCAGATACTGGAGGAGTTGGGAGTCATCGAGATCCGGGAGGAGACCATCCGGCCGCGGCAACTGCAGCGAGTCTACCGGATGCTGCGCCTGAGGCAGACCATGGGCGTCAACATCCCCGGAGCAGCCATCATCATCGACCTGCTGGAACGGATCGAGGCGCTGGAGGCAGAGGTAGACCACCTGAAGAGGTGAACAGGAATATGTGAAGATCGTTTTCTTAGCGAGGTGAATCCTATGGACCTGAACAAGTTTACCCAGAAGGCCCGGGAGGGCCTGTCGGCAGCCCAGCAGTTGGCTGTCGAGCTGCATCACCAGGAAGTGACCTCCAAGCACCTGCTGGCTGCCCTGATCAGGCAGGATGACGGCCTGGCGGGGCGCTCTCTGACCGGGGCGGGCGCCGACCTGCCCTCACTCCAGCGGGGGCTGGATGACTTATTGCGCAAGATCCCGGCGGTCTACGGCCCGGAGGGCTCGCTGCACCTCGGCGCCAGCCTGGCCCGGGTGCTGACCCGGGCGGAGAAGGAAGCCGAATCCTTGAAGGACGAATATTTGAGCGTGGAGCACCTGCTGCTCGCCCTGATCGACGAGGGAGAGGAAGATCTCAAAGAATTGCTGCGCCGGCGGAACGTCAACCGGAACAGCCTGTTGAACGCCTTGAAGGCGATCCGGGGATCGCAGCGGGTCACCGGCGAGAACCCGGAGGCCACCTACGAGGCCCTGGAGCGCTATGGCCGCGACCTGACCAGACTGGCGGCCGACGGCAAGCTCGACCCGGTGATCGGCCGGGACGAGGAGATCCGGCGGGTGATAGAAATCCTGTCCCGCCGCACCAAGAACAACCCGGTGCTGATCGGCGAGCCGGGTGTCGGCAAAACCGCCATCGTGGAGGGTCTAGCCCGGCGCATTGTAGCCAGGGACGTGCCCGAGGGATTGAAGGAGAAGCGGATCATCGCCCTGGACATGGGTTCGCTGGTAGCAGGCGCCAAGTACCGCGGCGAGTTCGAGGAGCGTTTGAAGGCGGTGCTGAAGGAGGTCGGCGATGCAGAGGGCCGCATCGTGCTGTTCATCGACGAACTGCACACGGTGGTGGGCGCCGGTGCCGCCGAGGGCGCCATGGACGCCAGCAATTTGCTGAAGCCGATGCTGGCGCGGGGCGAGTTGCGGGCGATCGGAGCGACCACCCTGGACGAATACCGGAAGCATATCGAGAAGGATGCCGCCCTGGAGCGCCGTTTCCAGCCAGTGATGGTCAACCCCCCTTCGGTGGAGGACACCGTCTCCATCCTGCGCGGTCTCAAGGAGCGCTACGAGGTGTACCATGGGGTGCGCATCCAGGATGCCGCCCTGGTAGCGGCGGCGGTGCTGTCCGACCGCTACATCTCCGACCGCTTCCTGCCGGATAAGGCGATCGACCTGATGGACGAGGCCGGGGCCCGGCTGCGCACGGAGATCGACAGCATGCCCACAGCCCTGGACGAGATCACCCGGCGAGCGATGCAGTTGGAGATCGAGGAGGCCGCCTTGAAGAAGGAGCACGACCAGGCCTCTCAGGAACATCTGCAGCACATCCAGAAGGAGCTGGCCGACCTCAGAGGCCAGTCGGACGCCATGAAGGCCCAGTGGCAGGAGGAGAAACAGGGGATCACGCGCCTGCGGGAGATCAAGAAAGAGATCGAGACGGTGCGCACGGAGATCGAGCGGGCAGAGCGACTGTATGACCTGAACAAGGCAGCCGAGCTGAAGTACGGGCGCCTGAACGAACTGGAGCGCCGGCTCAAGGCGGAAGAGGAGCAGATCGCCGGCAAGAAGAAGGACAGCATGCTGCTCAAGGAAGAGGTGGACGAGCAGGACATCGCCCGGGTGGTCAGCCGCTGGACCGGCATCCCGGTCAGCCGTCTGATGGAAGGCGAGCGGGAGAAACTGTTCCACCTGGAGGAGATCCTGCACCAGCGGGTGATCGGCCAAAACGAGGCGGTGCATGCGGTGGCTGACGCCGTGTTGCGATCCCGCAGCGGCCTCAAGGATCCCAACCGCCCGGTGGGCAGCTTCATCTTCCTGGGGCCGACCGGTGTCGGCAAGACCGAGCTGTGCCGCGCCCTGGCGGAGGCGTTGTTCGACGACGAGCGGAATACGATCCGGTTGGACATGTCCGAGTACATGGAAAGGCATACGGTCGCCCGGCTGATCGGAGCGCCCCCCGGCTACGTGGGCTACGAGGAAGGCGGCCAGCTCACCGAGGCGGTACGGCGCAAGCCCTACTCCGTAATCCTGTTCGATGAGATCGAGAAGGCACATCCGGACGTGTTCAACGCCCTGCTGCAGATCCTGGATGACGGCCGTCTGACGGACGGTCAGGGCCGGGTGGTGAACTTCAAGAACAGCATCGTGATCATGACCTCCAACATCGGCAGCCAGGAGATCCTGAGCTTCCAGGAGCAGAGCGGCAGCTACGACCGGATGAAGGAGACCGTGCTGGGCCTGCTCCGGCAGCACTTCCGGCCGGAATTCCTGAACCGGGTGGACGAGATCATCGTCTTCCACGCCCTGGAGCAGGAGCAGATCCGGGAGATCACCGGACTGCTGCTGCAGCGCCTGGCGACCCGGGTCCAGCAGACCCAGGGCGGCACCCTGGAGTGGGACCAGGAGGCGGCAGCCTATCTGGCCAAGACGGGCTACGACCCGGCCTACGGCGCCCGCCCGTTGAAGCGGCTGATCCAGCAGGAGGTGGAGACCCCGCTCTCCCGCAAGATCATCGCCGGCGAAATCGGGCAGGGGAACACCGTCACCCTGAAGGGCACCCCCGACGGCCTCTTCTTCGAGGTGGCTTCAACAAGTTCTTAGCTTCAGTGGGGGAAGGCAAGCCCCCACTGAAGTGCGTAAAAACCCAGTGGCGGTTGACCTCAGATGATGGTGCAGATGCCATATTGCTGAAAGTGACGGTCGAAAGTAAAGGCGAAGTCGATGGCGAAGCGTTCGATCATGGCAAAGGAGGTAGCGTCGGTATATGAGAAGTCCTTATCGTCGTATGTTCTGATAATTTCCAACGCTCTCTTCTCATCGAGGCGCTCCACCCGTTCCACCGGCCAGGTGTTGGCCAACAGCCATTCTCTGGCCTTGAATGAATTAGCGCGGACAGCAATGAGATTGTAGCTCTCGGCAATGATAAAATTTGAAATTACCAGTTCCGCACCCTGCCTGGTTAGCCGATCGAGCACTTCCACTGCCTGTTCATGGTTGCTGTCTTTTTTTACTATCAAAGCAACGATGGCGCTGGAATCCACAAACACTCTCAACTCTTATCCCCCAAATATTTATGTTTCTCCGAAGACACGTCTGTCTTGCCCTCTTTGTCCTCCGCCGTGCCGATCAGTTTCCAGATGCCGTCGTTGAAGCTGGCTCGCTTCCAAACCGGCGCTTTATGAAGGATAATGTAGTCTTCCTCCTGTTCGCAAACCAGATAGTCACCCTCCTGGACGCCCAGCGACTCGCGAAGGCGCTGCGGCAGAGTCACCTGACCCTTCGGTCGCACTTTGATAAGCTCCGGGTTATCAGCACCGGTCATACTATCTCCTTCTTTCCTATTTTCTTACTCGTTCTTACTCATTATATTTTACTTTCCAGCTTCCTGTCAATGCGAATTGGCCATGGCAAAATTAACTTCTCAACCAAGACAGCGATTGACAAAACGGGATCAAAATTAGTATAATAACAGTGTTGCTTGCAGTCTTATCCGTAAAGGCGCCACCAGTAAGCCGCCTCATCCCGGTTTGTGAGACGGCTTTTCCGCGGTAATAGGGCTTAAATGTTAAACCTTTGCTAAGAATATTTAAAGAATATGCAAGACCCGACTTGCGAGAACAATCCTAAAGAACAATAAGCTGGTGAATAACTATGGAAGTAATAATCAACAAGGATAGCGTCCGGCAGGATCACCTCCGTAACCTGGCAATCATCGCCCACGTCGATCACGGCAAGACCACCCTGGTGGACGGAATGCTGAAACAGAGCGGGGTCTTCCACGAGCGGCAGTCAGTGGAGGAGCGCGTCCTCGACCGCAACGACCTGGAGCGGGAGCGCGGCATCACCATCATGGCCAAGAATACCGCGGTCACCTATCAGGGCTACAAGCTGAACATCGTGGATACCCCCGGCCACGCCGACTTCGGTGGCGAGGTGGAGCGCATCGTCCAGATGGTCGATGGCGTCCTGCTACTGGTCGACGCCTCCGAGGGGCCGATGCCCCAGACCCGGTTCGTACTGCGCAAGGCGCTGGAAGCCGGGCTGGTGCCGATCGTGGTGATCAACAAGATCGACCGCTCCAACGCCCGCCCCGCCGGGGCGCTGGACGAGGTGCTGGATCTGTTCATCGACCTGGGCGCCAACAGCACCCAGTTGGACTTCCCGGTGGTCTACACCAATGCCAAGGCCGGCACGGCCACCCTTGACCCGGGGCAACCGGGCAGCAACCTGAAGCCGCTGTTCGACCTGATCGTATCCACGATTCCCGCCCCCTCCGGTGACCCCCTGGAACATCTTCAATTGGGGGTGACCCTGATCGACTACGATACCTACGTGGGACGGCAGGCCGTGGGGCGCATCCACCAGGGCACCATCCACAACAAGCAGGACGTGGTTGTGCTTGGCGTCGACGGCGTACCTCGGCGACAGCGTCTGGCCGGTCTATACGTCTTTGACGGACTGAAAAAAGTCCCGGCGGAGGAGGCTGCGACCGGGGAGATCGTGGTGGTCGTGGGGTTGGAGGAGATCAACGTCGGTGAGACTATCGCCGACCCGGAAGCTCCGGAACCGCTAAGTTTCGTGCAGATCGACGAGCCGACCGTAGCTGTCACCTTTCTGGTGAACAAGAGTCCCTTCGCTGGCCGGGAGGGAGATTTCGCCACCTCCCGCAAGCTCGGGGAGCGGCTGCTGAGAGAGTTGGAGTCGGACGTCAGTCTGCGAGTGCAGCCAACCGACTCACCCGATGCCTTCCTGGTCTCTGGGCGTGGCGAGCTGCACCTTTCGATCCTGATCGAGACCATGCGCCGGGAGGGCTACGAGTTCGAGGTTTCCCGCCCGCAAGTGATCGAGCGGGAGATCAGGGGAGTGGTCTGCGAACCGGTGGAAGAGGTGATCATCGAGGTACCGGAATGCTGCATCGGAATCGTCATGGAGCGCCTGGGACCGCGCAAGAGCACCATGGTAAACATGCATCCCGACGCCAACGGCCAGGTACACCTGGAGTTTCACGTTCCCACCCGCGGCCTGTTCGGCTTCCGCTCGGAGTTTCTAACCGACACCAGAGGCACTGGCGTCATGTACCAGTCCTTCCACCACTATGCCCCTCTGGCCGGAGAGATTCAGGGACGCCTGCGGGGGTCGTTAGTGGCCTTCGAGGATGGGGAGACCACCGGCTACGGGCTGGAAAACGCCCAAGAGCGGGGCGAACTGTTTGTTGGGATGGGCGTGCCGGTCTACACCGGGATGATCGTGGGTGAAAACGCCCGTACTGACGATCTAGCCATCAACGTCTGCAAAAAGAAGCGCCTGACCAACATGCGCAGTTCCACCGCCGACCTGGGAATCAAGCTGACCCCACCCCGGCAGATGAGCCTGGAGCAGTGCCTGGAGTTCATCGGCGCCGATGAACTGCTTGAGGTCACGCCCAAAAAATTGCGTATGCGCAAGCGGCAACAGCCCTACAACCCGCGCTCCTGACATCGAACTATGGGGACGGTTCCTCTCACTTATTGCCGGCCAGGCCGGGTGCCCGCAGGCGGGCGCGCAGCCGCTCCAGGTCCTGCAGCCGGCCGCGCACGGTGAAGCGCACCCCATCCCCCAGGTATTCCTCAGCCATGACCTTGAGGTAGTCCCGAAGGCGTCCGACCTCGTTCAGACGGTCGTAGGGCACCAGGATCTCCAACTCCTGCTCCGGAAATAGGGCATTTTCGATCAACTGCCGCAGCAGGTCCAGATTGGCGCCGCGCAGGGCCGACACCGCCACCCCATCGGTCGGCGGATCTCCTTCAAACTTATCAAGCTTGTTGTACACTTTGATCAGCGAGTGGTCATCCAGGGCCAGCTCCCCCAGAATCTCATCCACCGCCATCGCCTGTTGCTCCCAATAAGGGCTGGTCAGGTCGATCACATGCAGCAGCAGGTCGGCCTCCTGCAACTCCTCCAGGGTAGCTGCAAAGGCTTCCTTCAGCTTCTTCGGCAGGTCCCGGATGAAGCCCACCGTATCGGTCAGGAGCGCTGTTCTGCCCGATGGCAGGTGGATACGCCGGCTGAGCGGGTCAAGAGTGACAAACAGCCGGTCCTCGGCCAGGGCCGGTTGGCTGCTCTGGGAGAGGGCATTCAACAGGGTGGACTTGCCGGCGTTGGTATAGCCCACCAGCGAGACTACCGGGATGCCGGCGCTCTGTCGCTGCTGCCGCAGCACTGCCCGGCTCTGGCGCACCGCCGCCATCTCCTCTTTCAAGCCATGGATATGCTCGCGTACCGCCCGGCGCAACACTTCCAGCTTGGTCTCGCCAGGGCCTCTGGTGCCGATGCCGCCACCCAGGCGGGAGAGCACCCCGCCCAACCCCAGCATGCGCGGGTGGAGATAGGAGAGGCGGGCCAGATCGACCTGGATCTTCCCCTCCCGGGAGCGGGCGCGGCGGCTGAAAATCTCCAGCACCACCTGGGTGCGGTCCCAGATCTCCACCTCTTCGAACAGGTCTTCCAGGGCCTTCACCTGCCGGGGGGACAGTTCCCGGTTGAAGATCACCGCTTCTATCCCCTCACCGGCAGCTTGTTCTCTGACCTCCTGCACCTTGCCCTCACCAAACAGGTAGTTGACATCCGGCCGGCGGCGCTGCACCACCACCGTGGCCGCCTCGATCTCGATGTTGACCAGGAGTTCTTTAAGCTCCGCCACATCGTAGGCGATCTCTTCCTCGTCCTCATGCTTTGCCAGGTAGCAGATCAGGCCTTTTTTCAGGATCATCACCACATATCGTCAGAAATTCGATTATAAACGAAGCGGGGGCAACCGATGGTTTTAGCGATCCAATGCTTCTTGCTGTTCTGTCGAGTACAGCCTGAAGTCGGCTTTCTCGATCTGTTTGGTTTCCACCAGATCGCTCCCAAGGAGTATTATACCAGAAGGTAGGCCCAAAATCAAACATATATTCGCCGTCCTAACTTGAACACGTCCTGGAACCTGGACGCAAGAGCATGGCGATCACTATCGCCAGCAACCCGCCCGCCGCCCAGCCGGCCACCACGTCGCTGGGGTAATGCACCCCCAGGTAGACCCGGCTGATCCCCACCAGCAGCGCCAGCAGCGCTGCAATGGACAGTACCAGTACCCTGCCGCTACGGGAGCCGGAGTGACGGCAATAAACCAGGGCCAGGGTGAAAAAGAGCGCCGCAGTCGCCGTGGCATGGCCGCTGGGAAAGCTGTAGCCGCCGGCCGGGACCAGGTGCGGCAGGTCCGGGCGCGGTCGCTGAAAGATCAGTTTCAGGGATGAATACAGCAACCAGGAGCCCAGGGAGGCTGCTGCCACCCCTAGCCCCTCCCCCCACTCCCGGCGGGCGAACAGGAGGAGAACGGTAAAAGCGGCCAGGGCGGTTGCAAAGTCGAGGCTGCCCAAGTCGGTGATCAGGATCATCCAGGACGTCAAGCCGGGAGTGATGTCAGCCCGGACCCAGCCGGTGATGGCGCCGTCGAAAGCGGTCAGACCGTTCATCTGCAACTGCCAGGCCAGGATGGCGAATACCAGCACACAGAGCAGGGCCGCCCCGGCCAGCACCGGTAATCGTCCCGGTGAGGAAGCATCGTCTCTATTTGCAGGACTGAGACATCGGGACAAGATCGTCACCATCTCCAACCAAGACACTCTTCTTCCGATTATAGCACTTGCCAGATGACTACCCGCTCTAATGCCCCCGCTTCTCCTCCTCCACATCCGGGCTAACCCGATAATTTATGGTTGACTACCGGATGACTTTCTGTACAAACTATCTTTAAAGATATATTCTGGAAGTCCGACCTGAACCGGCAGGCATCTAAGAGAGGAGTGACCAGCATGTATTGGGAGCAGAAGGGAAGGGCCAACACCGCCGCCACCGTCGACCTGGCCTTAAAGCGGGCCAAGGAGTTGGGCATCAGACAGGTTGTGGTGGCCTCCAACAGCGGCTACACTGCGGAGCAGTTTCTGGACAGGGGCGTGGAGGTGATCTGCGTCACCCATCACATCGGCTTCATGAGCCCCGGCGAAGACGAGATGCCGCCCCAGGTGCGGCAAAAGCTGGCGGAGGGGGGGGTAAAGCTGCTGACCACCACCCATCTCCTGGCCGGGGTCGACCGGGCAGTGCGCAACAAGTTCGGCGGCCTCTACCCGGCGGAGATCATCGCCCAATCGCTCAGGATGTTAGGCCAGGGGGTCAAAGTCTGCGTGGAGATCGCCTGCATGGCCCTTGACGCCGGGCTGATCCCCTACGGGCAGGAGGTCGTCGCCGTTGCCGGCTCGGCCACCGGGGCGGATACGGCGCTGGTGATCGTGCCCGCCCACTCCAATCAGTTCTTCGACACCAAAGTCAAGGAGATCATCTGCAAACCCCGGGAAATCTGATGCTTTTTCAATCTCTTCCCGTGCCGGATCAATCAGGGATGATCTCGGCCGTCAGCGGAAGCAGGCTGGGTTTAGCATCCGGCGCCTGCTTCCCTTTTTGTTTCTGGATGCCGCTGTGTTGCTCCACATAGTAGTCCCCCTTGAGCAAGAGGTCGGAGACCGGAACGATCTGGTAGCCCTGCTGCTGCAGGGTATCCAGGATCGCCGGCAGGGCCTCCGGGGTGTACTGGGCATTGTTGTGGAAGAGGACGATCGCCCCCGGTTGAATGTTCTTCAGCACCCGGTCGATGATCGCTTCCTTGCCGATGCCCTGCCAGTCCAGAGAGTCCACGCTCCACTGGATCACCTCATAGCCCATCCCGCGGGCGGTCTGCAGTACCAGGTTGTTATATTCTCCGAAAGGCGGCCGGAACAGCCGGGTATGTTTGTTGGTGAGCTTGAAGATCAGGGCGTCGTTCTCCGCCAGTTCCTGTTTGATCTCCGACTCCGGCAATGAGGCGAAATGTGGGTGCGTCAGGCTGTGATTGCCGATCTCGTGCCCGTCGGCGGCAATCGCCTGCACCATCTGCGGGTACTTCTTGACCCAGATCCCGGTCAGGAAGAAGGTGGCCTTCACGTTGTGCTGTTTTAAAATTTCTAAAAGCTTCGGTGTGTCGTCAGCTCCCCAGGCAGCGTCAAAGGAGATAGCCACCTTCTTCTCCCCGGTGTCCACCGAGTAGATCGGCACATCGCGCTGTGTGCGGGCGGAGACGCTGCTCATCCAACCCGCCAGGCCTGTAGCCAGCAACAGCCCGCTGCCGAAAATCATCACGAACAGTCCCCATCTGAATAGGTCACGCCGCCTCATCACGATCCAACGCACCGCCAATACCCCCTTGTCCATCGCTCCCGCCCAGCTAATAATGGCCAGCTTTCAGACTACAGATATTGTATTCCACGTCACGATTCTTAATACGCGGGAATATATATGCAGGATACAGCATCTGGAGTATAATTGAGATGCGAGGTGTTCAAAGCACACCGGCGCTTAGGAGATGAAAGATGTTGAAGGGCTGCTACTGCCAGTCGATGGATACCGAGACCTGGCAAGGTAATGAATGCTTCTGGGAACAGCCGCGCTACTTTTACCGTGTCACTACCCGAGTGGCCCTCCATAGTCCCATCACCTACAGTGAAGATGTCTCCAGGGCGATGATGGAAGCCAAAACCCAGGGCTATATCATAAAACAGGACCCGCTCATTTTGCTGAAGAGCGGCCTGTTCCGGGGCGATATCTTCCTGGAGATCAACCCGCCGGAGGACTCGGCAGACTGCCGGGGGAACGCTTCCTGCCTAAAGCTGCAGGGCGCCTTTTACACAGTAATTACCAAGACGCCACCCTTCCAGATGGGCACCGTTGTCGATAAGTTGGCCCGGGATCTCAAAAAGAAGGGGCGCAAGGTACGGGATCTCTACCTGTGCCTGGCCAACTGCCCCGCCTGCAGCAAAGAAAAGGGCAACCGGACAGTGATCTTCGCTCACCTGGAGCCCACCCTTGAGGTTCGAGGCTAGAACACGCCCGGTCCGCCGCCTGCACCCGCTTCCATCCCCCTTGATAATTGTTCGGCTGCAACCCCTTTCAATCCCCCACTGAAGTCTATGTACTCCGCATTCTTCGGGCCAGACCGAAGGTCTGGATGCGGAGGAGCCAGTTAATTAGGGGCGCGCCCANNGGGTATTAGAGCGGGTAGTCATCTGTAGTAAATTTCGATAAAATTGGTTAAACTTGTGTTAAGGCCTTCAACTGGGTCTTGGCTTCAGTGGGTGATTGCTTTCCCCCACTGAAGCTTAGAGCCAGTTAATACAGTGATGTACCCGCTCTTATCCCACCGCTTCGGAAGCGGGGGTATTAGAGCGGGTAATCATCTGTGGAAAAAAGGTATTGACAATCAGTGCCTCCATTAGTATATTTATCATAGGTTGTTAGCACTCGTTAAGGTTGAGTGCTAATCAATTTCAATTTTCACCATTTTGAGGAGGGTTGTTGTAAATGCTCAAACCACTAGGTGACCACGTGCTGGTAAAACCTCTGTCCAAAGAGGAAAAGACCCGTGGAGGGATCATCCTTCCCGACACTGCCAAGGAAAAACCCCAGGCCGGGGAAGTGATCGCGGTCGGGCCGGGCCGGATCCTTGACAATGGCACCAGAGTCCAGCCGGAAGTCAAGACCGGCGACAAGGTGATCTACGCCAAGTATGGCGGCATGGAGATCAAGCTCGAAGCTGACGAGTACCTGATCCTGCGGGAAACCGACATCCTTGCCATCAAAGAGTAACCGGGTCTCTGTCCTCAAACCTGAATAAACCCAACTATAAGGAGGCAAAGAATTAATGGCTGCTAAGCAAATCATTTTCAACATTGACGCCAGGCGCAAGCTGGAAAGAGGCGTCAACGTAGTCGCCGAGGCGGTTAAAACCACCCTCGGGCCTAAAGGCCGGAACGTCGTGCTGGAGAAGAAATTCGGCTCCCCGACCATCACCAAGGACGGCGTCACCGTAGCCAAGGAGATCGAGCTGGAAGACGCCTATGAGAACATGGGCGCTCAGCTCTGCAAAGAGGTTGCATCAAAGACCAACGAGATCGCCGGAGACGGTACCACTACCGCCACCGTCCTCGCCCAGTCAATCGTCACCGAAGGCTTGAGGAACGTCACCGCCGGCGCCAACCCGATCTTCTTGAAGCGCGGCATCGATAAGGCAGTGGAGAAGGCCGTCGTGGAGATGAAGAAGCACAGCATCCCCGTGGAGACCAAGGAATCCATCGCCAACGTGGCCGCCATCTCAGGCAACGACAAGGAGATCGGCGAATTGATCGCCGAGGCCATGGACAAGGTCGGCAAGGACGGCGTGATCACCGTGGAAGAATCCAAGGGGATCGAGACCGTAGTGGAAGTGGTCGAGGGCATGGAGTTCGACCGCGGCTACATCTCCGCCTACTTCGTCACCAACAACGAGACCATGGAAGTCGAACTGGAGGATCCCTACATCCTGATCTATGAGAAGAAGATCGGCGCCATCAACGATTTCCTGCCCCTATTGGAGAAGGTCGTGCGCTCCGGCAAGCCGCTCCTGATCATCGCCGAGGACGTTGAGGGCGAGGCCCTGGCTACCATGGTGGTCAACAGGCTGCGGGGCATCCTTCACGGCGCCGCCGTGAAGGCCCCGGCCTTCGGCGACCGCCGCAAGGCGATGCTGGAGGATATCGCCACCCTCACCGGCGGTACCTTCATCTCCGAGGACATGGGATACAAGCTGGAGAGCGTCGACCTGAGCATGCTCGGCCAGGCGAAGAGGGTCAAGATCGGCAAGGAGAAGACCACCATCGTCGAGGGTTCCGGCAAGTCCAGTGACATCAAAGCCCGCGTCAAACAGATCCGGGTTCAGATCGAGGACACCACGTCCGACTATGACCGGGAGAAGCTCCAGGAGCGCCTGGCGAAACTGGCTGGCGGCGTGGCCGTGGTCAAGGTAGGCGCTGCCACCGAGACCGAGTTGAAGGAGAAGAAGCACCGGATCGAGGACGCCCTGTCCGCCACCCGGGCAGCAGTCGAGGAGGGGATCATCCCCGGCGGCGGCGTCACCCTGGTGAACATCATCCCGTCCCTGAACGAGATTAAGGCCGAGGGCGACGAACTGGTCGGCATCCGCATCGTACGCCGTGCCCTGGAGGAGCCGCTGCGGCAGATCGCCGAGAACGCCGGATGGGAAGGCTCCGTGGTGATCGAGAAGATCAAGAATGAGAAGCCGGGCATCGGTTTTGATGCCCTGGAAGAGAAGTACGTTGACATGATCAAGGCTGGCATCGTCGACCCGCTGAAGGTGACCAGGAGCGCCCTCCAGAACGCCGCCAGCATCGCCTCGATGCTGCTGACCACCGAGGTCCTGATCTCGGAGATCCCGCAGAAGAGAGATGCGATGCCCCAGATGCCGCCGGGCGGAATGGGCGGAATGGACTACTAAGCCGGGACCTGGATATTCAAAGAACCTCCTGCATCAGCAGGAGGTTCTTTTTTATCTGGGCTGCTTAAGGCAATGATACTTGCTCTAAATATTGCTGGTTGACATGGGCAAGATGTGATATAATTACGGCAAGATCGCCAATAGAGGAGGTGACATCATGGGCGCCTTGGAGCCGTGGCACCTGATTCTCATTCTCGCCATTGTTCTGATCATTTTTGGTCCCGGGAAATTGCCTGATATCGGAAAAGCCATGGGGAAAACCATCAGAGAGTTCCGGCAGGCCTCGAGTGCTGTGACCATGGACGACCTGCAGGATAAAACCAAGTCGACTCAGGGCCAGGTCGTACAGGCTTCTGAGCAGAAGGAAACACCGGCCAAAACCAGTTAGAGCCTTTCGTTTGGCAGAGTGACCCGCCGCAGACCGCCGGGTATTTATTTACCCGGCGCCTACTTTTACTAACAACCATAATTGGCAACCAAAATTGTATAGAAAACTTGGCTTGCGCCAAGCCATATGCGCAGGCGGAAGTCTTAGTAACGCTTGTACTTGTTTTCAGCGCAGGCGGAGGACCTGGACATGATCAGAAAGTGTTCATCCACCGCATCCGGGCTTGCAGCCCGGCCTTGTACTCCGCATTCTTTCAGGCCAGGCCGAGACCTGGATGCGGAGGAAAGAATGCGGTGCACAGGCAATAAGGATGCAGCATACAGCCGCCACGGCAGACCTTGCGCCCGCCTGGCATTTTTCCTCGTTTCCGTCCTGCTGGCCGCCATCTTCATTTGCCCGTGGATCTTTCCCTCAGCAGGACCAGCCGTGGCGGGAATACCTCCGCGCCCGGAGGCCCCGGTCTACGTGGCCAACCTGACCGGCCAGATAGCCCCCATCAGTGCCCAGTACTGCGCCCGGGTGATCGGGATCGCCGAGGAGAACCGGGCCAATGCCCTGATAATCATACTGGACACACCCGGTGGGGATTATAACACAACCCAGGATATAGTCACCGACATCTCCAACTCCCGGGTACCAGTGGTGGTGTTCGTGGCCCCAGCGGGAGGCTGGGCCGGCTCTGCCGGTACCTTCATCACCCTGTCCGCCAACGTGGCAGCCATGGCCCCAGGCAGCAGGATCGGGGCCGCCCACCCGGTCATCGAGGGCAATCCGATCCTGGGGCAGAGTCCTACAGACACCACGCAGAACATCCCTTATGAGAAAATCACCGAAGACGCCTCAGCCTGGGCGCGCTCCCTGGCCGAGGTCCACGGGCGCAACCCGGTGGTGGCGGAACAGGCAGTGCGGGAGAGCAAATCCTTCTCGGACACCGAGGCCCTGGATCAGCACCTGATCGACTTGCGGGCCAAAGACCTGCCCGATCTGTTCAGCCAGTTGCAGGGCCGGACAGTGACTCTCAGCAGTGGCGCCCGAGTCCAGTTGCAGACGCTGGGCGCCCCGGTGGTTAATCTGCCCATGAGCAGCCTGGAAAAACTCCTGCTGGCTCTCAGCGACCCCAATCTGGCCTACCTCCTGCTGATCATCGGCATGGCCGGCCTGATGGTAGAGATCTACAACCCGGGCCTCATTCTGCCCGGGGTCGCCGGCGGCATCGGCATGTTGTTGGGGTTCTATGCACTGGGGACGCTGAACGCCTACTGGGGAGGCGTCATGCTGATCATCCTGGCATTCGGCTTTTTCGTCGCCGAAGCCTTCACTTTCACTCACGGGGCTCTGGGGGCCGGGGGTGTGATCTCCCTGGTCATCGGCTCACTGCTGTTATTCGGCAACCAGCCCTATGGGCCCAGGGTGAGCGCCTGGCTGATCGCCGGCACCGCTCTATTCTTCGCCCTGTTGCTGGCACTGCTGGTCAGCCTGGTAGTACGGGGACAGCGGCAGCCGGTCAGGACCGGCGAGGAGGGCATGCTCGGTCAGAGGGCA
This sequence comes from Peptococcaceae bacterium, assembly GCA_003160265.1. Taxonomy (GTDB): domain Bacteria; phylum Bacillota; class DSM-12270; order Thermacetogeniales; family Thermacetogeniaceae; genus Palsa-1188. The sequence goes on from PLQY01000098.1 coordinate 19,471, forward strand.
GTAGCCAGGACGGAACTCCATCCCGACGGTACGGTTTTTGTGTCTGGTGAGTTGTGGAAGGCAGTCTCCGAATCAGGCAACATCCCCGAAGGAAGAGAGGTGGTGATCACCGGAGTCGATGGGCTGAGGTTGAGGGTGCGGGACCCGTCCCGGACACAACACGCTTCTAGCATCTGAAATGGTTGGCAATACCGATCCTGGATATAATAACATTAAACCGAACAGAAAGGGGTGAATCCCTCGAAGGCTGCCCTCTAACTTCACACATCACACATCCCAATACGGGCAGACCTTCAAAGGGAAAACGTTATGGTATGGTTTCCAATCGTTGTCATTATCCTGATCATTCTGGCTGCCGCTATCAGAATCGTTCAGGAATACGAGCGGGGTGTCATCTTCCGCCTGGGTCGCTGCGTAGGCGCCCGGGGGCCCGGCCTGATCATCCTGATCCCGTTCATCGAGCGAATGCAGAAGATCGACCTGCGGGTGATCACCCTGGACATCCCCACGCAGGAGGTCATCACCAAGGACAATGTGACCGTCAAGGTCAACGCCGTGGTCTATTTCCGGGTGGTCAACCCGGTGGACGCCGTGATCAAGGTGCTCGACCACATCAGGGCAACCATGCAGTTGTCCCAGACCACACTGCGCAGCGTGCTCGGCCAGTCCGAACTGGACGAACTGATCTCCAGGCGGGACGATATCAACCACCGGCTGCAGCAGATCATCGACGAGGGCACCGAGCCCTGGGGCATCAAGGTCAGCCTGGTGGAAGTGAAAGATGCCGAGATGCCGCCCGCCATGCAGCGGTCCATGGCCGCCCAGGCCGAGGCGGAACGGGAGCGCCGGGCGAAGCTGATCCACGCCGAGGGCGAATACCAGGCGTCGGCGAAACTGGCCGAGGCAGCGCGGGTAATCTCTTCGCAACCGGGAACGATGCAGTTGCGCTACCTGCAGACCCTGACGGAGATCGCCTCCGACCAGTCCAGCACCATCGTCTTTCCACTGCCGCTTGACCTGATCGCCCCGTTCCTGGACATCATGAGGCAGTCCCAGAAAACTCCCCAGGAACGGCAATAGCGGTCAAGTAGTAGTTGGTGATTTGCGGATAATGCCAACGACCAATTTAGTAGGCGTGCAAAAACACCGGCCTGGAATTTTCGGTCGGTGTTTTAATGCCGTAAAAGCAGGATTTTGACCTCAGGGCAACGAAAAAATAAGGCATAATATGTCGTTCCCAGAAAATGCCCAAGTACGGGCGTGAGCGTCTGCTGCCAATGTCAAGTGATTGCCAATCATTATTTTAGAAGGTGCTCTCATGGAACAATCATTCTGCCGCAAAACGTTGTTGTCGGTCTGGGAGATCTGGGAGAGAATCTTCGGTGAGCTGAACCATATACAGAAAATCCGGCCCGATGGGCTGTTTCGCCTGAGCACTCACCTCTATCACGGGCCTGCGGTGGAGCTAAATGATGGCACCCCGGTCAGGCCGGGCGACCTGGTGGGCGAGATACACCTTTCCAGCCGCGACTCCATGGAAATGCAGCTCAAGTACAGCAGCCGGGTCAAGGTAGCCATCGCCGCCAGGAAGGCGCTGAAGCAGGACCTGGTCTGCCTGGCGGCATTGGTGGCGCGTGAACAGAGTATGGCTGAGGTCAAGGCCTTCTATGCCATCACCATGCTGTACCATGGCGCACGAGTCCTGGGCTTCGAAGATCGGGAATTCAAGAATTGGGTGATGCGCTGGGTGTACACCCTGGGAGAGGGGTTTTTGCTCGTCATCTATCATCCGGCAGGTATCTTCCGGTTACGGCAGGGGCGTCAGGATCTCACCCTCAAGTACATCTGGATGTCCCGCCAAAAGCTGCTGCGCGATTATCTACCCGCCAGTGAGAAGTGAGAAGTGGCGGGCGCCACCTCCAACCTCACGCATCCCAATTGGAGAATACCGTTCTGAGATGGGAATATTTCAGTTGGTATTCGCTGCCCGAACCTGCTCATAATATTGAACAGCAGGAATCTGAGCACCCGTTTGAAAGGCACAGAGGTCGGAAGCAAGAGGTCTGGGATCGGAAAAAGCTAATAAGAACACCGGAAATAGTCTGGCATCAGACTTCCGGCATACGGCATCCGATTTGGGGGGTGTTTTTATTTGAATTCCCAGCGTACCGGAATGATCATCTTTATAGCGGCCATCGCTGTCACCCTGATCGCCGTGGTGGTCGCCAGCTTACTGATGCCACAGCAGGCGGGTTCAATCTGGGCCGGACGTAGCAGCAGCAACAAGGTGGCGGTGATCTACCTGGCCGGGGAGATCGACTCGCTCACCAGCGGCTCCAGCGCCGATCAGACCATGCAGGACCTGGAACGGGCCACCGATGACCCGGAGTTGAAGGCGGTGGTGCTCCGGATCGACTCCCCCGGCGGCAGCCCGGCGACCTCCCAGGAGCTCAACGACCAGGTGCAGCGCCTTAAAGCGTCCGGCAAGAAGGTGGTCGTCTCCTGTGGCGACCTGACAGCATCGGGTGGCTACTACGTAGCAGTGGCGGCGGACAAGATCGTCGCCGATCCCGCCACCCTCACCGGCAGCATCGGGGTAATCTCCACCGTCCCCAACCTCCAGGACCTGTACAGCAAGATCGGCTACAAGGAGCAGGTCTTCAAGAGCGGAGCCCACAAGGATATGCTCTCGCCAAGCCGCCCGATCACCCCTGAAGAGGCGCAGATCATGCAGGGGATCATCGACGACACCTACGGACAGTTCTTGCAGGCTGTGGCCAATGGCCGCGGCATGACTATGGACCAGGTACGGAAACTGGCAGACGGGCGGGTTTATACCGGGGACCAGGCAAAACAGCTCGGCCTGGTGGATGAGCTGGGAGGGCTGCATGAAGCGCTGGCCCTGGCTGGCAGACTGGCGGGGATTGCCTCACCGCAGGCGGTGGAATATCACCGTCCCGGGTTGACAGACCTGCTGAGAGGTCTGGGGGGACTATCCTCCCTGGGGAACGTGCCGGACTTCGTGGCCGCGGTCAGGCTGTTACAGGGCAATAATCTGCAGCAGTTGCCGTCCGCCTATACAACGCTGCAATTTTAGCCCCGCGGAGGTCATTATAAGAAAGGGGGAGGGCCTGGAATGTGGGAATACCTGGTAGGCGTTATCAATGAGCCGGTGCGGACGCTCCGCGAAGTTGCCGAGAAGCGGTTGTGGAAAGAAAGCTTGCTGCTGATCATCGCGATCACCCTGGTCGGAGGAGCGGTCAGCGTCGTCTCTCTTAAAATGAACCCGCCGGCGGCTTCCAGCCCACCATCGGATCCCACGCTTGCGCACTTCTTCTCAACTTTTTATTCCCCGGCTGTTTTTTTCCCTTTTATGCTGGTGAGCAGCATTTTTAGCTGGTTCATTGCCGGAGCCATCTACTACGGATTCAGCAGGCTGTTCAAGGGACAGGGAAGCCTGCCCGGCATGCTGGCCAGCCTGGGGTTTGCCGAGACCCCTGCACTGGTAAGCGCCCCCCTCACGGCCCTGGCTCTATTGCTCGGCCCGGCCTGGATATTCGTCAGCTACGTACCTGGTTTCGTAGCGTGGATCTGGGTCCTGGTGCTGGACGTGCTGGCGATCAGGGAGAGCCAGCGCCTCGACACCGGGCAGGCTATCGGCGTGCTGTTGACCACTGTAGCTGCCCTGTTCGCGCTGTTCATTATCATCATAGTCCTCGTTGCCGTCATCGCAGCGATTGCCGCCATTGCGACCGGGTCTGCCCACAGTTAAGCCCATCCCTCTCCGCTTTCCTTGCCGTTAGGCCATCCGCCGGCTTAAAGCGCCTGCAGGCTGTAGCCTGCATTCGAAACCATGTTTGACACGCCTCATTACTAAGCATAAAATACCAACTGAACAGCCTTGAAGGCGCCTCGCACATCTCAACTGGAAGGTGAAATAATGAAGCAGGTTCCCGGAGACTTTGAATTGTCGGCCAGGATGTTTCTGACCATGTTCCTGCTGGCCGTCCTCTATCTGGTGTTCGCCCTCGTGCTCTTCACCGCCGGCGTCAGCTTCACCTGGCTGATCGTCATCGTCGGAGCGATGCTGCTGGCGCAGTACTACTTTTCCGACCGGATGGTGCTGCTCTCCACCGGCGCCAAGGTGATCAGCCCGGAGCAGGCGCCCGAATTGCACGCCATAGTCTACCGCCTGGCGGACGAGGCCGGGGTGCCCAAGCCGAAGGTTGCCGTGGTTCCCACCCCGGCGCCCAATGCCTTTGCCACCGGCAGGAGCCCCGGGCACGCCGTGGTGGCGGTGACTCAGGGTCTGCTCGACCGCCTGAACCCGCAGGAGATCGAAGCGGTGCTGGCCCACGAAATGAGCCACGTGCGCAACCACGACATGGTCGTGATGACCCTGGCCACCTTCTTCGCCACGGTGGCCATGTTCCTGACGCGCTATCTCTTCTTCTTTGGCGGGGGTCTCGGGGGAAGCTACGGGGGCGGCCAGAAGAACCGAAGCGGTGGAGGCATGGCGATGGTCTTCCTGGTGTCGCTGGTGGTCGGGGTGGTCAGCTTCTTACTGATCCGGGCGCTCTCCCGCTACCGGGAGTATGCCGCCGACCGGGGATCCGCCTACCTGACCGAGGCGCCGGCCAACCTGCGGAGCGCCCTGATCAAGATCAGCAACACCCCGTTGGGCCGTCAGCGGTCAATTGGCCAGACCGACGCCGTCAACGCCCTCCTGATCGCCCCATCCCTGAAGGGAGCCGGGGAATTCTTCGGTGAACTGTTTTCCACCCACCCGTCCCTGAAGCACCGCCTGGCCTACCTGGACGAACTGGAGCACCAGATCAACCACTGACCGTAGCCACCGCCCAGGCAGCAATGCCCTCCTTGCGTCCGACGAAGCCCAGCCCCTCGGTGGTGGTCGCCTTGATCCCCACGTTGCCCGGCAGTATCCCCAGCACAGCCCCGATCCTCTGCTGCATCGCGTCAATGTAGGGTGCCAGGCGCGGTGTCTCTGCCGCAATCATCAGGTCAACTTGGGAGACCATATAACCGGCAGCGGCCAGGATGCTCCTGACATCGGCCAGCAGGGCGAGGCTGGGAGCATCCTTCCACCGCGGGTCACCCGGCGGGAAATGGTGCCCGATATCCCGCAGTCCGGCGGCGCCCAGGCAGGCGTCCATCAGAGCATGCAGAGCCGCATCGGCGTCCGAGTGCCCGGCCAGGCCGGGGCTGCCGGGGATCTTCACGCCGCCCAGGAATAGCGGACGACCGGAGTCAAAGTGATGCACGTCGTAGCCGATCCCCACCCTCAAAGGAGAAACCGGCGCCAGGGAACCCGGCGCGGCGCCATCTTGGTTGTGAGCGTAGCGAACGTTGTGGGCGCCCCACCATCCAGTTGGGGTGGGCCGGTCGTGGACAAGGCCCCGTCCGGCGCGCCGTCCCAGGATCGCCTGGGCAATCCGCAAGTCCTCAGGAGTGGTCACCTTGAAGTTGTCATAGCTCCCGCGGTAGACCTCCACCGGCACCCCCAGGCGCTCCACCAGGGAGGCGTCGTCTGTACCCGAAAAGCCGTCCCGCTCCGCCTCGGCATAGGCCCGGAGCAGCAGATCACGCTGGAAGACTTGGGGGGTCTGGGCGATCCACAACCCGTCCCGCACCGGAGTCTCCCTGACGATCCCTGATGAATCCACCATTTTGACGGTGTCCTTGACCGGGACAGCCACCACCACAGCCGCCCCCGGGTGCCCCACCCGCAAATCCGGGCACCCGGCGGCCGCGGCGCGCTTTACCACACCCTCCAGCAACTCGACAGACAACAACGGCCTGGCGGCATCGTGCACGGCCACCAGGCCAAACTCCTCGGACAGCGCTTGCGCTCCGGCTGCCGCCGATGCCTGCCGCGAGAGGCCGCCGGGCACAACAGCGACCAGCTTCTGCAGGCCGTAGGGGGCCAGCAGGGCACGGCAGAAGGCCATCTCTTCCGGGGGCGCCACCACTATGTAGGCGTCCACCACAGCCGCAGCCTCGAAGGTGATGATGCTGTGCAAAAGCAACGGCCGGTCGCCGAGAGGGAGGAAAGCCTTGTTGACGGGGGCTCCCATCCTCTCACCCCGACCAGCCGCCAGGATCACGCCGCCGACCTTATCCAATCACTTTCACCTCATGATAGCGGCGGGGGTGCGAAGAAGCATCCTTGGCCACGATCTTCGGTTTGGCGAAGATCATTCGTCCCGCCGAGGTCTGCAGCACACTGGTGACGACCACCGCAATGTTCTGCCCGACGTAGCGTTTACCGTTTTCGATCACGATCATGGTGCCGTCCTCCAGGTAGGCGATCCCCTGTCCCACTTCCTTGCCATCCCGGATGACGTCAACCGATCCGATCTCCTCGCCGGGCAAGTACAGCGGCTTGACCGCATTGGCCAGATCGTTGATGTTCAACACCTTGACGTTTTCCAACTCGGCCACTTTATTCAGGTTGTAATCGTTGGTGACTACAGGAGCATCCAGGCGCTTGGCAATCTTCAGCAGCATGGCGTCGACCTCGCTGTTTTCCGGCCTCTCGAAGTCCCGCACGTCAATCCTGACTCCCTGCTCCTTGCGCATCTTGTTGAGGATGTCCAGACCCCGACGCCCCTTGTTGCGCCTGAGCAGGTCGGAGGAATCGGCAATGTGCTGGAGTTCTTCCAGGACAATACGGGGAACGATCAGCGTCCCCTCCAGGAAACCGCTCCGGCAGATGTCGGAGATCCGTCCATCGATGATGACGTTGGTATCGAGTATCTTGTAATTTCCCCGTCCGCCCTCACTCTTCGTCTTACCCGTCTTGAAAAGGGAGAACAGGACGTTCGTATCATCCTTCTCCTTCAAGCCCGCGATCAGTCCAAGATAACCGAACAGCAGGCTGGCCACTACGGGAACGTAGGGGCCAACCACGGGGATGCGGGCCAGAGAAGCTCCTAATAAGTTGGCAATCACAAGACCTACGATGATTCCAAAAGCACCGCCGATGAGATCTTGTATCGGGGTTCGCTGCAGTCTGCTTTCGAAAAACCTGATCATCTGCAGCATGACCCGAATCAGCCAGGGGGCGATCAGGAATGTGGCCAATGCAAAGATGAGCGCGATTACTGCAAGAAACACGTGCCAGGAATAGCCGGTCGTTGACATGAAACTCCTGGTGATCTCCAGGCTCCTGACCAGGAAGCCTATTGATAATCCGATTGCTCCTCCGATCAGACCTAAAACGATCTGAAAGATACGTTGTGCCATTTTTTCACCTTCTTTCCATAAATACTGATATACCCTTATTTTGGATAAACCACAATCCCATTATACGTAAAATACTCCTTGACCGCAAGGGCAGCCCCCAATTTTCCCGATGACTATCCGATCGAATTGACAACCGAGACGGTAGAACACTATAATGAACCTGACAGTTTATCAACGAAGAGGAGGCCTGGCATAATTGAAGGATCTGATTTGTGATGAATTTCAGAATACAGTATCCGAACTGCTCATGCGCCACCACAGTATTCTGGACGTCCTCTCGAAACTTCAAGAAGCCTCAGCCCGCATCAACCGGGCTACCGTAAAATCAGTCACCGGCTGTGGCTGCATCCAGGTCGATGCCAAGAAGAAGTCGATCCCCCCCGATGTGTCGCTCCTCGACTTCAGGGACTATTTCGAAAGCCACCTGCACGGCAAACTCTGCCCCAGTTGCCGGGAATTCATCGAGACCGAGATCGGCAGAACCCTCTTCTACATGACGGCCCTCTGCAACCTGCTCGACCTGAACCTCTACGACATCTTCCTCAAGGAACACAAAACGTGCACCACCCTGAGAGTCTTTAACCTGACGTAAACCCTGTGATGAGTGATGAGTGATGTTTTTAGACTCATTACTCATTACTCATTACTTTTTTGATCAGATGTAGCGGTCAAGCATGACCTGTTCCTGAATGCGGCGCATACCACTCTTGATCGCCTGGGCGCGGGCCTCGCCGATCCCATCCACGGCATCCAACTCCTCGATGGAGGCCTTGGCAATGTTCTGGAGCCTGGCAAATTTTTGGACCAGGTTTTCGATGATCAGGGTGGGCAGTTTGGGGATTTTGTGAAGGATCCGGTAACCGTGAGGAAACACCGCCAGGTCGAGAATGCCTGCTGTAGCCCCGCAGCCCAGAGCCCGGCTGAAGGTGGACAGTTCCAGCAGTTCCTCCGAAGAGCAATTGCCCAGGTACTGTTTGACCTCGGCCACCGACCTGTCGCTACTGGCGTTGTAGTCTTGGATCACATAGAAGAGTTCATCCTCCACGTTTGCTACCAACTCCTCCGCCTGCATGGTTACCAGGCGGCCTTCAACCCCGAGTTCCACGATGTAGCCATTCAACTCCCGCACGATCCGCATCACCATCTCCCCACGCTGAACCACCTTGGCCACGTCGAAGACTGTCGTCATTTCTTCGAACTCCAAAGCAGTCAGGTTGACCAGGGCCTTATCGAGCACCCGCCTGTACCGCTCCAGGGTCTGGATCGCCTGGTCGGCCTTGGACAGAATCACCTCGATCTCCCTGAGGATGTAGCGCACGTGCCCTCTGTACAGGGTGATCAAACCCCGCCGGTGGGAGATGGCAATCACCATGGCGCCTGTCTGGGCAGCAAACCGATGGGCGGTGCGATGCCTGATCCCTGTCTCATCCGAAGGCACTATGGGGTCCGGAACCAGTTGGGTGTTGGCGTAGAGGATCCGCTGGGCATCCTGGCTCAGGATGATCGCTCCGTCCATCTTGGACAACTCGTAGATATTCGGCGGCGTGAATTCCGTATCGATCATGAAGCCGCCCTCCACCAATTCCAGGATTTCCGGGTTATCTACCAGGATAATCAGTGCGCCCATCTTCGCCCGCAGGATACTTTCCAGCCCATCCCGCAAGGGTGTGCCCGGGGCCAGCATCTTCAGCGCCTTCAGCAGTTCGTCCTTCTCCTCTTTTGCATCCCTCTTCTCAGGGCGCTCCTCGCGGGACTCCCGCCCTTCCCTGCCCTCCCGGAGATCGCGGGCGTCCCTCACTAATTCGGATGCCGGATGTCGAAGGTCGGAGGCCGGATTTTCCTCCTGACTTTCTTCTTTCGAAATCCTAGACCTTCCCAGGCGGTCATCTCTCTTTTTTCGCCCTTCGGGCGCCACTGATGTTCGCTCTCGCTCACCACTAATGAGGCCATCTTCCGGCGCGCCCGCTAAAACGGCCGTGCCTGGCATCACTTGTGGCATGGCTGTACCGTGTCCGGCTGACAGAGCGCGGCCACGGCCTCCGGCATCTGGCACCAAAGGCTCCCTGTCTCTGGATGCCTCCCTGGCGCCCCGACCCCTGGATGAGCGTTCCTCCCCGGTTTTTTCCCCCTGCAATAGGTCTTCTTTCAATACCCTCCCCCCCAATCTATATATCTTTCTTGCAGTCCCCTTCTTGCCAATACTGCGCCGCCAAGCAGGCGCCCGCCACTTCCCACATCCCAGATCACAACGCCTTGTCCAGGGCCTCTCTGACGGTCTTGACACCAATCACCTCCAGGTCCGGATAGCGCGACGACACATCAAGGTTGCGCTCAGGAAGAATGAAACGCCGGAACCCCAGGCGCACGGCCTCCCGAATCCGCTGCTCCACCTGGCCGACCGCCCGAACCTCTCCGGTCAGGCCAATCTCCCCCAGGACCACCGTGCCCGCATCTACTGGGATATTGCGGAAATTGGAGGCCAGGGCCAGGGCAACTCCCAGATCGACCGCCGGCTCGACCACTCTCAGGCCGCCCACGACGCTCACGTAGATATCCTGATTGGCCAAATTAAGGCCGGCCCGCTTCTCTAAAACTGCCGCCGTCAGTACCACCCGGTTATAGTCAACACCGGTGGTCGCCCGTCGAGGCGCCCCGAACACGGTCGGGCAGACCAGGGCCTGGACCTCCACCAGCACCGGCCTCGTCCCCTCCAAGGCGACCACCACCACCGAACCGGGAATATCCACCGCCCGCCCGTCCAGAAACAGGGCCGAGGGATTGGCCACTTCTTCGAGACCGCGCTCACCCATGGTGAAGACGGCAATCTCGTTGGTGGCCCCAAAGCGGTTCTTGACCGCCCTCAGCAGCCGGAGGTTCTGATGGCTGTCACCCTCGAAGGAGAGGACAGTATCCACCATATGTTCCAGCACCCGGGGACCTGCCAGGGCTCCATCCTTGGTGACGTGGCCGATCAGAAAACAGCTAAAGTTCTCGAGTTTGGCCAGCCGCACCAGTTCTGCAGTGCACTCCCGCAACTGACCGATGCTGCCGGGCAGCATCGGGAGACCCGGATGCGACATAGTCTGGATGGAGTCGATGATCACCAGCGCCGGCGCCACTGATTCCAGGGCGCTTTGCAGGCGGTCCAAATCGGCCTCGCTGCTGAAGTAGAGGTGATCGCAACTGATGCCCAGGCGCCCCGCCCGCATCTGCACTTGCTGGCGCGACTCCTCGCCGGAGACATAGAGTACCATTCCCGGCCCATTTCCCACCGCAGCCGCCAACTGCAGCAGCAGGGTGGACTTACCGATCCCCGGGTCGCCACCCAGCAGGATCACCGATCCGGGCACGATACCGCCCCCCAGCACCCGGTCCATCTCGCCGGAATGGGTGGGCAGGCGTTCATCCCGGGTAAGAACAGCCCCCACTAGGAGCTCCGGGGGATGCCCCGCCATCAGCGATGCAGTTCTGGTACCGTGCGCAACGCCCGGAGGGTACCCGGCGCGCTTGACGGGAGCTTCCCGAAAGGTGTTCCAGCCACTGCAGCCGGGGCAGCGACCAAGCCAATTGCCCGACTCGTGCCCGCACTCGCTGCAGAAAAAACTGACCCGCTCCCGCCCCAAGCTCTTCCGCTCCCTTTTGAAACGCTGCATTTATTATAGCATTTTTCCCA
>PLQY01000048.1 GCA_003160265.1 Peptococcaceae bacterium
ATGTGTTTGGCCGAAGCTCGAACTGATGGGATGTGTCTGTCTGAAATAATGACCCTTCTCTCCGCGGAAGTCATCTGCGGCCAGGACAAGCTAGACATCACCGTCGAGGCTGTCTACGCCGGGGATCTCATGAGCGATCTGCTGGCCCAGTGTCATACCGAGACAAACAATAAATCCCTGCTGCTTACTGGCCTCAACAATCCCCAGGTAATCCGCACCGCTGAAATCATGGACGTGGCAGCGATTGTTTTTGTACGCGGAAAACAACCCCTTGATGAGGTGCTGCAGTTGGCTAAAGAAAAAGGGGTTCCAGTTCTTGTGACTAAACTGCCCCTCTATGATAGTTGCGGGATTCTTTACAGCGCCGGTCTTTTATGAAGCAACCAGGCAGACTCAGATAGACCTTCCAAGATAGAGTTCCGGTTTCCAGCGGTCGAAGATCCATCACGAGCGAGCTGAGTATGATCGGATGAATAAAAAGAAAATTGAAAAGACAGCGGACACGAAACACAAAATTGCCTTGGATTTTACTATCGAAGGGAATAATTTCTCCAGCGCGGGAGAGGCCTCGATCCGGCTCAAACATGCGCTGCAGCATATCGGATACCCCGCTCTTCTGATCCGGAGGATTGCGGTCGCTGCATATGAAGCCGAAATGAACATCATCATTCATGCGCAGCGAGGGGTACTGAAGGCAGAAATCACACCGGAGACGGTCACAATTTGGGCCGAAGATGAGGGACCCGGGATCCCCGACGTTGATCTGGCGATGCAGGAAGGTTACTCAACCGCCCCGGACTATATCAGAGAGATGGGATTTGGCGCCGGAATGGGCCTCCCCAACATCAAGCGTTGCGCAGACAAATTTGAGATTCAAACACACGTCGAAAAAAGAGGAAATATCGAAAAAGGGACGAAAGTAAAGATTGTAATCTACAATAAGTAGTCTCATTGTGAGAAAATTGCGGCGCCGGGGAAGATGGTGCTTATGAATTACAAGAGTTTATCCATTTTTCTTGATAAAAAAGGGTGTAAGGGGTGCACCAACTGCATCAAGCGATGCCCCACCGAGGCTATCCGTGTCCGGAATGGGAAAGCGAAAATTTTTACGTCCCGCTGTATTGAATGTTGTGAATGCATCCGGATCTGTCCGCACTTTGCCCCCATTCCCCAAGCCGATAAGAGAGAAAATATAAAGCAGTTCAAATACACCGTTGTCCTGCCCGATCCGGCCGTGTTCGGCCAGTTCAGAGCGAAATATACCCCTCGCCAGATCCTTGTTGCAATCGCCGCCCTAGGCTTCGACAACGTTTATGAAGTTGGACGGGCGGCAGATGCAGTCGGCGTCGCCCTGCAAGAATTCATCAAAGAAAATAAGAGCGGGGGGCCATGGATCTCCTCCGCCTGCCCCGCCGTAGTCCGCCTTATTCAGGTGCGATTCCCCACCTTAACGGAACAGATACTGCCGATACTCTCCCCCATCGAGGTTGCCGCAAGACAGGCCAAAGATGAGATAAGCCAGCGACTGGGTATTTCCCGGGAAGAGATCGGCTGTTTTTACCTGGCTCCCTGTCCCTCTCAGGTAACTGCCGTTAAATCGCCCTATCACCTGGAACACTCCCATATAGATGGAGCATTATCCTTTTCCAGTCTCTACTCAGAGATCCGTGATCTCCTGCCAAAAATCAAGAATCAGGATGAGCCGGTGAAAGCGACAGTTTACGGGCTGAACTGGTGTCGCACAGGGGGCCAGACCATGGCCGTCCGATCAGAATATTACCTGGCTGTAGATGGAATCCACAACCTCTACAAGTTATTCGAAGAAATCGAATTGGGAAAGTTCAGCAACAATATCAATTTCATTGAGTGCCAGTGCTGCCAGGGAGGTTGCGTCGGAGGACCGTTCACTGTAGAGAACCCCTTTGTGGCGCGAGTTCTGCTGCGGCTGAGACAAACCCAATTTAGACCGAAACTGGATGCCGGGGAGGTGCAGGAGATCCAGGACCGCTACCAGCAGGGCTATTACCGGGCAGAAAAAAAGATCAAACCCTTCCCCGCCATGTCCCTGAGCAAGAACATGGCAAAAGCTATCGACGTGGTGGAACAGGCCGAAAAAATCCTCAGCCAGTTGCCAGGACTTGATTGCGGTTCTTGCGGCTGCCCCACTTGCCGGATCCTCGCCGAAGATATTGCCTGCGGTATTGCCACGGAAATGGACTGTTTTTCCAAACTGCGGGAGCATGTTCAATTCCTTGCAGAGCAGATGCTGGATCTTGCCCTGAAAGTTCCTCCCGTTACACCGGTGCAATACCAGATCATGCATACCCAACGGGAGGTTCTGAAGTTTGCAAAAAGAGTCCCTCCGGCTCTTGGTAAAAAGAGTCAGAAAAAAAAGGAGCGGCTGGTCGAATGACTGTTGAACAGGTGGTACGTGCACTGGGCCTGAACGTACGAAGCGGAGCATCCAAACTCGACCAGAAAGTTGGCGGAGTTTATGTTTCCGACCTACTCAGCGATGTCATGGCAAACGCCAAGCAAGGGGACATCTGGATCACGCTTCAGGTCCACCAAAATGTCGTTGCGGTAGCGACACTGCTCGATCTTTCCGGCGTGATTATCAGCCGGGGAGCAGAACCGGCGGAAGCAATCATAGCCAAAGCTGAACAGGAGGGCGTCCCGGTCCTCACATCACCGGAACCTACTTTTGAAGTAGCAGGGCGCCTCTATCAACTGCTTTCGGAGCCGGATGCCCCGGCACTAAAGTAATTTCTTTAAAATCTTTTTTCACCGCGCTACGCCCTGCTAGCCATGCCCGGCGCCAGCCAGCATCTGACAAGCGTATCCAAAAGATCCAGAAAAGACCTGGAGTCAGCCATGCGTAAATTTGCCGTTGACCTGCATCTTCATACAGCCCTCTCTCCATGTGCCGAGGAGGAGATGACCCCCCCCGCAATCCTCGCCCAAGCCGCTGCCAACGGTCTTCAAATAATTGCAATCACAGACCATAACACCGCAGGCAACACGCCTGCCTTTTTTGAAGCAGCTTCAGGGGGGCCGGTGAACGTGATCCCGGGCATGGAGGTACAAACCCGGGAGGAAGTACATCTCGTCTGTCTCTTTGCCGGTCCGGACGAGGCCCTTGCCTGGCAAGAAGTTGTGTATGCCCACTTGCCGCCTTTGAAAAATAGCGTGAGGTTTTTTGGCAGCCAGCAGATCCTTAATGCCGCCGGTGAGATGATCGGAACCGAGGACCGGCTTCTCCTTACCTCGACAGACTTTTCAGTCGAAGAGGCTGTTGCCGAAGTGCGTGCCCGAAACGGGATCTGTTATCCGGCCCACGTTGATCGACCCGCTTTCGGCATCATCGGAAACCTGGGCTTTATCCCACCGGACCTCCCGATCTCTGTTATAGAAATTTCCCGGAATATCAACCGGGCTGGGGCTCTGGCAAAATTTCCCGCCCTGGGTCGCTATCCGATCCTGGGTTGTTCTGATGCCCACCGTCTTGCCGAAATCACCCGGGCGCGCTCCCTAGTCAGCTTGGAAGAGCCAACATTTGCAGCGCTCATGGAAGCTTTCTGGGACCGGCGTCAAAACAGGATCGAGGTGGATTAGGTGCGCGAGCTCTCCCTCCACATTTCAGATATTCTTGAAAACTCCAGGGTCGCCGGAGCCTCGCTGATCCAACTCGGGATCAAAGAAGACCTGGAAGGCGACCGCCTTGAAATCACCATCACCGACAACGGAAGAGGAATGGAAAAAGAACTTACAGAGCGGGTNNGGGTTTTCGATCCCTTCGTGACATCCCGCACCTGCCGGAAGGTGGGTTTGGGATTGCCTCTCTTGAAAGCCGCCGCCCAGCGCTGTAATGGCGACGTCGAAATCAGATCGGAAGTGGGGAAAGGAACCAGCGTCTCCAGTGTGTTTCAGCACACTCACATAGACAGGGCCCCACTCGGCAATATCGTAGCTAGCCTGGTTGTGTTTCTGGCAGCCAACCCCGAGCTGGATCTTGTTTATACACACGAAGTTGAGGGGAGGAACTTCATCTTAGATACTCGGGAGCTTCGAGAAGAGTTGGAGGAAGTCCCCTTGAACACTCCTTCCGTGCTCAACTGGATCCGGGATTACCTGCGGGAAGGACTTCAAGAAATCAAGTCGTGTGCGTGAATCTTGTTACATCCCTAGACACGTATGTTCGTATATTATTGTATCATAAGATATATGTGAATACAAGCCATTCATCCCCCGCCTTAGAGGACTGGGGGACTTCTGGCTGAATGACGTTAAAAGCCCGATTGCCTGCAATTTCCAGTTGATCAATTATGTAAACCATGGCATAATTGCCATATCGATTGAATATTGTCGAATCCACACTCCAAAGGGTGCGGTACGGTTTTTCTCTAACCACCAATCACCAACCACCAAAAAGGGGTGAATCCCCGCTATCTGGTGTCGCATTCAGAGTCTGTTCCGGCGTCATTCCGACAACTTCACACAGAACTTGCGGATGTCTGTAACGGTCAGGCTCTGAAAGAGGCAAGGGCGCTAGGGAACCCGACAGCTTACTCCGGAGGTAGAGAAAGGGAGGAAAAGCCTTGCGGAAAGTCCTGGGCATTGTTTTCGGCGTACTCTTCTTCTGCCTGACCTTTACCGGGACAGGCTACGCCACGGCAAGCAACGCCGCCACCTACACCGTCCAGCCCGGTGACACCTTCTACCTGATCGCCCTGCAATACGGCATGAGCGCAGATCAATTGATGGCCGCCAACGGGGATACCAGCAGCGACCTGTACCCCGGCCAGGTTCTGACCATCCCTCAAGTTAACGGTAACAATAACCAGTACACGGTCGTTGCCGGTGACACCCTGTTCCAGGTCGCTCAAGAATACGGGACGACGCTGGACGCCCTGGTCGCCCTGAACCACCTCACCCCGGACAGCCAGGGGGACGTGGACATCAATCCGGGGCAGGTGCTGCAACTGCCCGGCAGTCAAGGCGAAGCGCCCGCCGGAGCCGGCAGTGCTGCCTGGAACCGGCAGTACACTGTCAGACCTGGCGATACCCTGGAACAAATCGCCCAGCAGTGTGACACCGATGCCGCTGCCATCGTCGCCAACAACCACCTGACGGTTACGGTGCTCTCTCCAGGGCAGCAACTGCTGCTGCCGGACGGGTCTTCCAGCCCCCGGGCCTCCCGGGGAGGAATCACCGCCGACGACACCTACCTGCTGGCCCAGTTAATCAATGCGGAGGCCAGAGGAGAGCCCTTCGAGGGACAGGTGGCAGTAGGGGCGGTAGTGCTTAACCGCCTGTTCGACCCGGATTTTCCCAAAACCATCAAGGACGTCATCTTCCAGTACGATAGTGATATCGGTACGTACCAGTTCGAACCAGCGCAGAACGGCACCATCAACGAACAACCCTGTCCTTCGGCCATACGTGCGGCCTACGCCGCCTTGAGCGGATGGGATCCCACTGGCGGAGCGCTGTTCTTTTACAACCCCCCGAAAGCCGTGAGCAGCTTTTTTGACAGCACCCTGACCTATCTCAAGCAGATCGGCAACCATCTCTTCTACAAATGAACCTATTCATCCCTGCCCCCCGAGTTTCCCCAACGAGGGTTAATGACAAAGATATTTAATAAATGAAGGATTTTCAACCTCCTTAGTCGAAGATAAGCACTGCTTATGATCTGTCCCCCGGTAAAAAGAGGTGAGCGCCGAGCTTAGCCTGACAAGACCCGAAAGGGTGGGCAGACAATGATCACACGGAACACCCGGGTCGAGGAGATTGTGAAGATTCCCGGCATAATGTCCTATTTTATTGAGCGCGGGGTATCTCCTATCACCCGAGACGGCGCCTTTCCCCGGAATCTCGGCAGGTTGCTGGAGATTAAAAAGGTGCCCGATCCAGATGGCTTTATCGAGGGGGTGAACACTTATCTGAAAGAACTAGCGCTCGCCGTGGAAGGTACCACCGATTGACTATTAATCTTAGATCCGTACTTCTTAAAAGCACCTGCCCCGACCCACCTCTGGCGGGTACCCGGGAATCAGTTTTACGTAGTGGCCATTTGGCCTGCAACCACATAGTGATTTTGTAAACATACTAATCTTTTTTGAAGATCGCCCCTCTTATCCTACCCCACCGCGCCATGTCCGCCGGACCCGGCACCGCCGCCGGGTACCGGACCCGCTAAAGCGGGTACCCCGGTGCCCGCATAGCGGGCGCGGTGGGACGCGGTAGGTTTTCAGGGACAAGGTTATTTGAAATGGCCTGAGGTAGGGGCGGGAGGTGTATGGGGTGAATGTGCTGATTGTTTACAAGAACAATCCCCAGGCGCACCAGTTGGCCAATGAGCTATCGGATGAATTGCTTACCCGTGGGATCCGGGTGATCGCCGAGCGCTGTGATGACATGACAGAAGCAGATCAGGCTCCGGCGGACCTGGTCTTCGTCCTCGGAGGAGACGGCACCTTGCTGCAAGCCGCCCGGTGCTTCGCCGGCGCCGGAACTCCGATCATCGGGGTCAACCTAGGCACGGTAGGGTTTCTGAGCAGCATCGAACCGGAGAGCCTGCAATTCTATCTCGATGCCATAATGCGTCAGGAATACGACCTGGAGGCCAGGATCATGATCGATGCCGCTGTCACTAGGGACGATCAGGTGTTGTACCAGGGTACGGCGCTCAACGATGTGGTGCTGAGGTCGCGTGCCTCCCACACCATTCTGGTCGAGCTGATGATTGACGGCAAGCCCCATACGACCTACCGGGGAGACGGCATCATCTGCGCCACACCCACCGGCTCTACGGCCTATTCCTTCTCAGCGGGGGGCCCGGTCATCGACACCGGCCTGGAAGCCCTGGTGATCACCCCGATCTGCTCCCACCTGTCATCCTCCAGGTCGCTGGTAGTAAGCGCCTCGTCCCGGTTGACCCTGGAACTGTATTCCGACTACAGCACCGACCTAGTCGTGGACGGCCAGGAAGAACTGCCCCTCCTGAAGGGCGACCTGGTGCAGATCGAGCGTTCGTCGCTGGTGACCAACCTGTTGCGCCTGCAACAGGTAAGTAGCCTGGAGCGGATCAATCATCTCCGGGGAAGTTCGAAGCTCGATGTTCGACCCTATCGGTGTTGAAAGTTCGAAATTCGACGCTCGATTTTTTTAGTAAACTTGGCTTGTGACGAGGGACAACAGCGCCGGGGCACTTGCTCCGGGTACCCGCGTAGCGGGTGGGGGTCGGGCACCCGGTGCATATCCCTGATGCGCAGGCGGAAACCTTTTCGAATCTTGAACCTCGAGAAGAGGCGGCATTACGAAAGAACAGGAGGCAGAGTCCATCATGTACCGGATCATTGAAAAGCAAGACCTGACGCCGGCGATCACTCTGATGAAGGTAGATGCCCCCGCCATCGCCAGAAAAGCGCAGGCCGGCCAGTTCATCATCCTGCGCCTGCACGACCATGCGGAACGGATCCCTCTGACTATCGCCGATTATAACCGGGACGAGGGTACGATCACCATCGTCTTCCAGATCGTCGGCAAATCTACAGAAGAACTGGCCACCCTGAAACAGGGAGACAGCATCCTGAACTTTGCGGGGCCCCTGGGCGTGCCCTCGGAGATCGAAGACTACGGAACGGTGGCTTGCATCGGGGGAGGGGTCGGTGTCGCCCCCATCTACCCGATCACCCGCGCCTTGCACCAGGCGGGCAACCGGATCATCTCCGTCGTCGGAGCCAGGTGCGTCGATCTGTGCTTCTTCGAATCCGAGATGCGCTCGGTCAGCGACGAATTGCATGTGGTGACTGACGACGGTACCAAGGGCAGGAAGGGCCTAGTGACCGACCCCCTCGAAGATATCCTGAAGTCAGGGAGTAAGATCGACCTAGTCATCGCCGTCGGCCCCGTGCCCATGATGCGCGCCGTGGCTCGCGTCACCGCGCCGCTCGGCATCAAGACCATGGTCAGCCTGAACTCCATCATGGTGGACGGCACGGGAATGTGCGGCGGCTGCCGCGTGCTGCTGGGCGACAAGAGCAAATTCGCCTGCGTTGACGGGCCGGAGTTCGACGCTTCCCAGGTCAACTTCGAGGTGCTCATGCAGCGCAATACCATGTATCGCGAGAAGGAGTGCGC
>PLQY01000092.1 GCA_003160265.1 Peptococcaceae bacterium
AAGGCCCTGCGCAAGCGACCGCAGATAATCGTGGGTACGCCCGGCCGCCTGCTCGACCACATCCGGCGCCGCACCATCCGCCTGCAGGAGATCAGAGTGGTGGTGCTGGACGAGGCCGACGAGATGCTGAACATGGGCTTCATCGAGGATATTGAGAAGATCCTGCAGGAAATTCCCACGGAGCGGCAGACCATGCTCTTTTCCGCTACCATGCCGCAGTCGATCCAGGAGATTGCCCAACGGTTTATGAAAGAGCCGGTGAAGATCGGGATCAGGGCCAAGGGGTTGACNNCTGTGCCGCTTGCTGGACATCCAGTCGCCGGATCTGGCCATCGTCTTCGGCCGCACCAGGCGGCGGGTCGGTGAGCTGGCAGAGGCGCTGGACAAGAGGGGATATTCGGCGGAGGGTCTGCACGGGGACCTGTCCCAGCCCCAACGGGATACAGTGATGCGGCACTTCCGGGAAGGAACCATCGACGTGCTGGTGGCCACTGACGTGGCCGCCAGGGGGCTGGACATCAGCGAGATAACCCACATCTACAACTTCGACATCCCCCAGGATCCGGAGGGGTATGTGCACCGGATCGGCCGGACGGGGCGCCTGGGCAGGCCGGGGCAGGCACTCACCTTCGTCACGCCCCGGGAGATCGATTACCTGAAGGTGATCGAGTCCGTTACCAGTCGCAAGATCGTGAGGAAGCCGGTGCCCACCAGTACCGAGGCGATCAGCGGCCTGCAGCGGTTGACCATGGAGAGACTGCTGCAGATGGCGGAATCACCGGAAATTGAGCAATACCGGGGGTTTGCCCGGGAAATGTTGGATGAGACCGATTCAGTAACGCTATTGGCTGCCGCCCTGAAGATACTCACCAAGGAGCACGACACCACCCCGATCCAACTGACTGAAGAGGCGCCGCGCCGGATGAAGAAGCCTAGAACCTCGGCGAGAACCACAGCGCCCCCACAGAGGAAATACAGCAAAAAAGGGGAGCGGCCACAAAGAAAGTCTACGCCGGACAAGAAGTCGGCAAAAAGGTGGTCATAAAAGCAATACTACTCCCGATTGGGAGTAGTATTGCTTTTATTTTCCTAACCATTGCCGTTCTCAATTTCAAACAGAGGATTGCCTGATCATGCCAGTAGTTCCGACGGCAGGCCTCAAGCGGTGATGGCTTCATGCATGCCGCAGCTATCGCAGCGAGATCGCCTTGACACTGCGGATCCCTTCGAGCTGGCGCAACTGCGCCATGACAACCTCATCCAGCGGGGAATCCACGCTCAGGATCATCATGGCTTCTTGGTCACGGGTGACGCGTCCGACCTGCATCGTAGCGATGTTGACGTTGGCTTTGCCCAGGATCGTGCCCAAGAACCCGATCATCCCCGGCCGGTCGAGATGCTCCACAAACAGCATGTATGGAGTCAGGACGATATCCATCTGATAGCGGTTGATCCGGACGATGCGGGAGCCGTTATCCAGGCCGACTGTTCCGGCAAAACTGGTCTGCTTGCCGTCCTGAGCGATGCAGGCGGTGATCAGGTTTAAATAGCCGGTCGCTTCGGCCTCTCTCTTCTCGAAAACCTTGACCCCACGGTTCTCGGCCAGCCAGGAGGCATTGACCAGGTTCACGTTCTCTCCCATCACCGGGGTCAGCAGCCCCTTCAGGAAAGCAAGGGTGATGATCCCAGTCTCTTTGTTGGCAATCTCACCGCTGTAGGTGAGTTCGACTCGTTCGACAGGCCCCTTATCAAGCTGGTAGTAGAGCTTGCCCAGGCTCTCGGCAAGGATGAGGTGTGGCCGCAGGCTGTCTAACTCGTCTCCCATCAAGCAGGGCAGGTTCACGGTGTTGGGAGCGATCTCACCCCTAAGGGCGGCTAGCACAAAGGTGGCCACGTCGGTGCCCACCCGGTGCTGGGCCTCATGGGTGGTCGCTCCGATATGCGGCGTCACCACTACGTTGTCAAACTCCAGTAACGGGTTGCCGGTGCAGGGCTCATTGCTGAATACGTCCAGGGATGCGCCGGCGATGATTCCCTGGCGCAGGGCACTGGCCAGGGCCTGTTCGTCGATGATGCCACCCCTGGCACAGTTCACCACCCGCACCCCGGGCTTGGCGATCTTGAACTGCTCTTCCCCGATCATGCCGACGGTTTCCTCGGTCTTGGGGGTGTGGACGGTGATGAAATCAGCCTGGCGCACCAGGTCGTTCAAGGTCTCCATGCGCTCCACCCCAAACCGTTTGAAGCGCTCCGGAGTGATGTACGGGTCGCAGGCAATCACTCGCATCCCGAAGGACTTGAGGCGGGTGGCCAGCAGGGAGCCAATGCGGCCGAGCCCGACGATGCCCAGGGTTTTACTGTAAAGTTCGTTGCCCATGAAACGGTTGCGGCCCCAACTTCCCTGCTTGAGAGCGGCATTAGCCTGGGGGAGGTTGCGGGCGGCAGCCAGCATCAGGGCGATGGTCTGCTCGCAGGCGGAGATGCTGTTGCTGTCGGGTGTGTTGACCACCACCACGCCATGGCGGGTGGCCGCATCAACGTCAATATTGTCCACCCCGTTGCCGGCGCGCCCGACCACCTTCAGCCGCTTGCCCCGGCTCAGCACCGCCTCGGTCACCAGGGGCACGCTTCTGACAATTAGGGCGTCGTAGTTTTCGATCACGCTTTCCAATTCCTCTTGCCCGATGCCGATCTTGATGTCCACATCGGCATTCTGGCGCAGCATGGCAATTGCTTCGTCAACGATCTTGTCCCCGACCAGAATTCTGGGTTTCTCCGTCTCCATCATGGCACCTCCTGAGTGTCTGCTACTGTTCAACGAGTTCTTGGCTTGGCGCCCGCAGGGGATCAAAAAACCTCTCGTACCCTAATTGGGACGAGAGGCGATACCCGCGTTGCCACCCAAGTTGGCTCTGGCTGATAGCCGGCGCCCTCTCAATGAGCCATAACGTGGCCCGGCGTACCCCTTCGCCGGCTTCAAGCCGTTTGCAGGGTCGGCTTGGGGGTGGATTCGGGCAACCTGCTGTTGGCTTGCACCAGCCGCCAACTCTCTGCCGATCCAGGAACTGCCTTACTGATCCCCGTCATTGCTACTTTGCATTTAAAATTAATAAACATTATAGCAGAACCCTTGTCAATTTCAATCATGATCTGCTACTATTGTGATCTGCTACTATTCAGGTAGTCAATTCGTGCGGTAAGCAGGGATTAATTCCACCATCTTAAACCCTAACAAGGATCAGAAACTCTCTTTGACAATTGCCGCCTTGATTGTGAGTGCCACCTGCATTACCCCTCCCATCTTTGCGCACTCTAATTTACAATATTTAACAATATTTTTTATTTATTTTTTAGACATTTTTAATCTATTTTTAAGGTTTATCCATTGAAATAGGTAGATAATTAAGATAAGGATTCTCCCAAGGAAATCTCCACCTTTTTTGAAATGGTGTTATCATAGATGGTAGTTATGCAATAAAAAAAGAAGCTGCCTGAAAATCACATAGCCTGACTGAAATGGACGTGCAGTTAGTCTAGTGAACTTTGATTGTTGAAGGGAGAGGATATTCCATGAATGCTATAAGGCATAACCGGTTCCTGCTGGGAATTATCTTGGGAGCGTTGATCGCGGGGAGCGCTTTCACGGGAGGTATGTTAATGGCCTCCAGGCATGTGGGCGCCATCCATACGGCAACTTTGGCAGACCTGCAGGCGAGCCAGGCCCAGAGCAGCGCCGTGCCCGGCCTAGGCCCGGAAACTATAGCTGACATGGTTGCTGCAGCCGGACCAGCGGTTGTCGAGATCCAAACAGAAGAAACAACACAGGTGGAGAATCCGTTTTTTGACAATCCCCTTTTCCAGCAGTTCTTCGGGCAGGGTTCCAGCCAGCCGCAGGCAGAGGTGCAACAGGGACTCGGTTCCGGCTTCCTGATCTCGCCGGACGGCTTGATCATGACGAATGAGCACGTGATTGACGGCGCCACGTCGATCATGGTCACGATTGCCGGCCAATCGCAGCCGGTCAGTGCCACGGTAGTCAATAGTGACACGGATGATGACCTGGCGTTGTTGCAGGTCAATGCCGGCAGCAACCTGCCCTACCTGAAGCTGGGAGATTCGGACAATAGCCGGGTAGGGGACTGGGCGATCGCCATCGGCAACCCCTATGGCCTCGATAATACCGTTACCGTAGGTGTGATCAGCGCCAAGGGGCGCCCGATCACCGTAGGTAACCACAATTATCCGAACCTGCTCCAGACGGACGCTTCCATCAACCCCGGCAACAGTGGCGGGCCGCTGCTGGACCTGAACGGCGAGGTGATCGGAATCAACACTGCCGTCGACGAACAGGCGCAGGGGATCGGATTTGCCATCCCCAGCAATACGGCTGAAACCCTGATCAATTCGGTGAACAATAATCCAACTTAGCCGACAACATTAAAAACTTTATAGAAAGGAGCAGATATAGCCATGAAACATGCCGCAGATGATTCCAACTCCAGTGATTTGACAATAACTATCATCAAGCGGGTAATTCGCCGCATGCGACGCGAAGGTCGCCCCCTCACGCTTGAAGTGGTGTGCCAGGAGATCGAAAATTTCGAACCCATACCGAACCTGGCCGACAAAGTCACTACCGGAATGGTAAAGCAGGCGCTGTCGACCTTTCAATAGATGTAGCCTGATGGGTTGGCAGGGAA
Organism: Peptococcaceae bacterium; assembly: GCA_003160265.1. Lineage (GTDB taxonomy): Bacteria > Bacillota > DSM-12270 > Thermacetogeniales > Thermacetogeniaceae > Palsa-1188. The sequence continues at coordinate 4,701 of PLQY01000092.1, forward strand.
AAAACTGCTGCGCTCTTTGCGCAGCAGTTTTTTTTCTAACCGGGCGTTGGTTCTTGCCGGTGGGGCTTGTGGAGAAAGCCGACGGTTGGTTAGGTCCTCTTTTCATATTTCTTAGGTTATTTTCATGTTTATCTCAGTTTCCTGCAATATATTAGTGTTAGCATGAAAAGGCAAGAGATGTAAATTGTATTACCAGACCTATATCGATCTGGTGTCGGGCGCAATCAACTGTCCTATTTGCTCCCCCAGGAGGTGCGTGGTTGATTTCAATTGCATGAGATTATCTGCCTCGGATCAGTCGATATTGGTGAATGGGTGAAAATATTGAATGGAGGAGAAACTGGCTTATGAGAAGGCGCTCTAAATGGATTTCTCTGTTTGCTGCGGTGACGATTCTCGTGTTCATGATGCTTATGCAGGCCGGAGTTGCATCCGCAGCTCCATTTGGCAATCCTTACGATCAGCATGGTCGCTGGGGGTACTACTATAACAACACCAGTCCGACCAATTCGAATTCCCTGTCCGCTCCGGTCATCTCTCCGAGCGGCGGCGCCTTCACCAGCGCCCAGACTGTGACCATCAGCGACATCTCCAGCGGAGACACCGCCTACTATACCACCGACGGCTCCAACCCGGAAAGCAGCAACACCGCCGTCGCCTACAGCGGCTCCTTCACCGTCAGCCAATCAGAGACGGTGCTGGCTGCCATCCATGACCCGACAAACGGCTGGAGCAGCGTGGCCTCGGCTGCCTTCGACATTAATGGCTCAAGCTCGCTCCAGGCGCCGGTCATCTCTCCCGGCGGCGGCGATTACTCCAGCGCCCAGAGTGTGACCATCGGCGACATCTACGGCACCACTTACTACACCACCGATGGCTCCAACCCGGAGACGAGCAACACGCGCATCACCTATGGCGGTCCATTCACTGTCAGCCAGTCCGCGACGATCCAGGCGGTCAACGAAAGCTCCGCAGGCTGGAGCAGCGTGACCTCCGCCACCTTCGACATCAGCGGCTCCTCGACAACCCAGACTGGGGCCAACAGCGAACAGATTGACCAATTGAAACAGGAGATCCTCGTTGCGATTAACGGCAACAACTGGAGCAATGCAGAGGGGATCCTGAAACAGATCATCAAGCTCCAGCAGTCTGATTGGGCTTTTACGCAACTGGGGCAGATTTACCAGCAGCAGGGCAACAGCAGCGTGAGTGTGTTCTCCAACGGCAGCCAGCTTAATTTTGATGTGCAGCCGGTAATCGTGAACGGCCGCACATTGGTTCCGATCAGAAGTATAGCTAATGCCCTTGGCATATCTGATAATAATGTCAGTTACTCCAGCGGCGCGGCCACTATCAATGACGGGTCCAACCAGATGGTGATTCCCAGCAACGCCCAGCAGGTATACCTCAATGGTAAATCCTATGCGATCGATTCCTCAACGGAAATTGTCAACGGTAGGATGATGGTTCCGCTCAGGGCAATCAGCCAACTGTTCAATAAAAACGTGCAATGGTACCCCAACGGCAGGATCGTTTCGATTTCACAGGCCGATCAATAGAAAGAAGCTCCTGCAACGCTTGAAGAAGAAGGCTGCAGACCTATGCCTGCAGCCTTCTTATCTTTTTAATATTAATCGTTAGAAGATATATAATAGAGATTGGATGCTCTTATCCCACCGCTTCATCTACTCCGCATTCTTTCCTCCGTATCCAGACCTTCCTCCGCATCCGGGGCTACGCCCGGCCTGAAGAATGCGGAGCACAGGGCCCTGGCCTGAAAGAATGCGGAGTACAAGGCCGGTAAAAGTGCTGTCGTAGTGGTGATTACCATAAGTTGATGCTAGTCTGTCAAACATGTGAGAAGTCGGCCAGGCGCAGCGAATGAGGAGGCTTTAGCGGACAGATGGGTGAGGCTAGGATCGGTATTGTCGGAGGCGGCCCTGCCGGCCTGGCGGCTGCTATCGAGGCGGCTGAGCTAGGACTCCGGGTTGACCTCTTTGAGCGCAACCGGGTAGGCGATCACGTCAGATGCGGTGAAGGCTTCGTGGACACCATGCACCGGCTGGAGCAGCCTGGAGCTGGTGTGCGCTTCAGGGTGGAAGAGGTGCTGGTGCAGGTTGAACAGGAGTACCGGATCAGATGCAAGGGTATCAGGATCTGGATGATTGACCGCGCCGAATGGCAGCGCAGCCTGGCGGAGCAGGCCCGATCCGCGGGGGCGTGCCTGTATGAGAACACCCGGATCGACAGCCGGTTGTGGCAGGACCTGCAGCGTGACTACAACTGGGTGATCGATGCCAGCGGCGCCCCGTCACGGACATCACTGCAGCACGGCTTTCGGGACTACTATCGGAAATACAGCGCCTATACCGCCCAGTATGTGATGGAGGGGGATTTCTCCCGCCTTGGGGAGCGCCTGAAGTTTGTTCTGTTCCCTCACTACGAGGGGTATTACTGGATCTTCCCCAAGGGGCTGGATGCTCAGGGCCGGTCAATCGCCAATGTCGGGATCGGGTTATTCCGGAGGGATTGCGCCAACAGTTGGGGGAACCGCCTGTGGATGGATCTCGACCGCCTGAACAACCGGGAAGGCATTGAGGGTAGGGTGCTACGGCGTCATGGGGGGATAGTGCCGATCAGGCTGTTGGAACAGTTGGAGTATGGCAACGTACTGCTGGTGGGTGACGCGGCAGGCTGTGCCTCGCCCCTGCACGGGGGTGGTATCGACACCTCCTTCTCCGTGGGCAGGTTGGCTGCCAGGTGGATCGCCGGTCGGGAGGGCCGGTTGCCGGACGGTCAGTTTAATGCCGGGAAGAGCTTCTCCGCCGCGGTCGGGGATCTGCTTTGGCCGAAGCTCCGGGTTGAAGAGAAAATCTGCGACCTCTGGTCGAAGTTGGACCGGCCGGCTCTGGACGCTGTCGCCAGCCTGGCCACCAAGGACTGCCGGCAGGTGAGGCCATGGGGGGCCTTGCCCTGCTGCTGGCTGTTGCTGAGGCATACAGCGGCAGGCTACCATTTCTGGAGAGGGCTGACCCGGGGCAGATGGTAACGTTCAATCCGTCTGGCCGTTTCCGGACGCTTCATTTTTCTCCTCTGGTTTTTCCTTGGGGGCTTCCTCCAGCAGGCGCCGATTTGTTTCCTCGTCTACTTTTCCTGTCACTGGCAGGCCCTCTAGAGCCTGAAAACAGCGCACTCCCAAGTCTGACAACCGTCCGAACATGCCGTCACAGCGATAGGGATAGAAGCCTTTTCGTTTTAAAGCCAGTTGTACGTAGACCGCATCTGGCCCTACGGAACCGGTGGCAAGTTCACGGTGCCAGAAATTGGTCTTATGCGGCTCTCCGACGATATCTACCTGGGTGCCCACTTTGACCAGATCGAAGATCTGGAGCACATCGTCGTCGAACATGCGGAGGCAGCCTAGCGAGGTCTCGTAGCTGATGGAACCCGGCTGGTTGGTGCCGTGGATCCCATAGCGGCCCCAGATGATGTTGAGGCCCAGCCAACGTGGACCGAAGGGCCCTCCCCAGTTGTAATCCTTGTCGATGATCTTCCACTCGCCGATGGGGGTCGGGGTGCTATACTTGCCGATGGCGACCGGGTAGACACCGATAACCTCTTGTCCCGCCATCACGGTCAGCGTCCTCTGATCGGCATTTACCACCAACCTGACCTCAACACCCGGGGTAATCTGCGGCTTGTCAGGCCGGTCGGCTACGGTACCGGTAGCGAGGGGTGGCGCCACGCCGCGTCCCCTAGAGCAGGCGCCCGGCAGCGGCGTCAGGTCCGCGCCATGTCCGGTGGTCATAGCGGTGCCGGGCGCGGCCGGTGCGACTTTGGGATAACAGGCCGNNACCTTGGGATAACAGGCAAGGGCGGTTGACATAGACAAGAACAGGCAGATCATATAAGTGAGCAGCTTTCGGTAGGACATGGTCATCCCCTTTGCAACAAATGGCCAAACTCTATTATTCCCAAAACTTTTTTTGAAGATGACCAGTAATTGATGCCAGGTTCAACGAGTTTCTGGCTTCAGTGGGGGGACTTGCCTTTCCCCACTGAAG
>PLQY01000009.1 GCA_003160265.1 Peptococcaceae bacterium
TGTACTCCGCATTCTTCAGGCCGGGCGTAGCCCGGATGCGGAGGAAGCGGGGGCATTAGAGCGGGTAGTCATCTGTGATAAATCCGTAAATGTTATTACCGCCTGGTGCGGCCGGTATGTTACTCGGGCAAACGGGCACCCTTGCCCGTCATGCCCGGAAATCGATTAATAAATGGCAGATTCCCCGGTTTCCCCGGTGCGAATGCGCACAGCATCATTCACGGGGTAGAGGAAGATCTTGCCGTCGCCGACCTCACCAGTGCGAGCAGCCCGGCAGATGAGCTGTACCACCTGATCGACATTCTCATCCCTGACGACCACCTCGATCTTCATCTTGGAGAGCAGCCTGATATTGGTCTCAACCCCCCGGTAGACCTCTTTCCATCCCCTCTGCAGCCCGCACCCCTTGACCTCGGAGACGGTCATGCCAGGGTTGCCAAACTGTCCGAGGGCGTCCATCACCCCCTCCAGCTTTTCAGGCCTGATCACACACTCAACTTTGGTCACTGTCCTTTTCCTTCCTCTCTAAGATAAATCATATGACCTGACGATCAAAATGATCTATTCTCCCAAAGTCCTGCTTTTCCTTTTTTTTTACCAACTTGAGTTGTAAACGCTCTGCAGGTATTTCTGCCTAGCTGTATTTCTCGGAGCTTCCCGTCAGGGGCTTCAACAAGTTCTTGGCTTCAGCGGGAGATTGCCTTCCCCCACTGAAGCTTAGAACTCGTTAATACAGTGATGTAGCTGCTCTTATCCCACCGCTTCTGAGGAAGCGGGGGCATTAGAGCGGGTAGTCATCTGTGGTCAAGAAATATAGTCGTAGGCACGCTCACCATGCATAGGCAGGTCGAGACCAGCGATCTCCTCCTCATCGCTCGCCCGGAGACCGGTGAACAGGCTGACCACCTTCAGGATGATGAAGGTCATGGCTGCAGCAAAGGCCCAGGTGGCCAACACGCCGATCAGTTGCACCCCGAGCTGACCGGGGTCACCGTAGAAGAGGCCGTTGTGGCCGTTGGCGTTGACAGCGATAGACGCAAACAAGCCGGTGGCCAGGGCGCCCCAGGTGCCGCCGATGCCGTGCACACCAAAGGTGTCCAGAGCATCGTCATAGCCCAGCTTCGCCTTCATGACACTGACTGCAAAGTAGCAGACAACCCCGCCCACCAGGCCGATCACTATTGCAGACATGGGGGTGACAAAGCCAGCAGCGGGTGTGATGGCCACCAGTCCGGCCACGACGCCGCTGGCCGCGCCAAACAAGGTCGGCTTGCCATTGTGGATCCACTCGGTGCAGACCCAGGCCAGGCCGGCGGCAGCGGCGGCAGTGTTGGTCGCCACAAAGGCGCTGGCGGCCAGGCCGTTGGCGGCCAGGGCGCTGCCGGCGTTAAACCCGAACCAGCCGAACCAGAGCAGGCCGGCGCCTAGTACGATAAACGGCACGTTGTGCGGCAGCATCGGCTCTTTCCTGTAACCGAGGCGCTTGCCCAGGACAAGCGCCGTCACCAGACCGGAAACCCCGGAGCTGATATGCACGACCGTGCCTCCGGCGAAATCTAGCACACCCAGCCTGTTGAGCCAGCCTCCGTAACCCCAGACCCAGTGCGCCAGGGGATCATAAACAATGGTCGTCCAGAGCAGGGTGAAGATCAGGAAGGCCGGAAAGCGAAACCTCTCCGCAAAGGAGCCGGAGATTAGAGCAGCGGTGATGATGGCGAACATGAGCTGGAAAGCCACGTATGCCAACTGTGGAATGGTCGCCGCATAGTTCGGGTTGGCCGCCCCGCCAACGCCGCTCAAACCCAGCCACGCAAGACTTCCGATCAGGTGCAGTTTGTCGGGGCCGAAAGCGAGGCTGTAACCAACCAGCACCCACTGCACAGAAATGAGGCAGATGATGATAAAGGAATGCATGATGGTGCTCAGTACGTTTTTGCGGCGAACCATGCCGCCGTAAAAAAATGCCAGGGCGGGAGTCATCAGTAGCACCATGGCGGCGCAGATCAGCACGAAGGCCGTGTCCCCGCTGTCGATTTTCGGGGCAGCATCCGCCGCCCAGGCGACTCCCGAGCCGGCCAACCATAACAGAGGCAGCAGGCAGGCTGCCCAGATCACTCTTTTCTTCACGACAACAACCCCTCCAGTTTTGTCATCCAGATTTATTAGAAGATACCTTAGACTCAGCTTCAAAAATAAGCTTATCTATTAGGCTTCAGTTCCCTCTCCACACCCCCCTTCCCGACAAAGACAAAGCCCCTCATCCTGGGAACGACCTTGTTCCCAAAACAGGGGGCAACACTGCCCTGCCGGAACCGCAACATCGCGGCATGCGGCCATATTCAAGATTTAACAACGGCAAAACCAATTCAAAAAATAAAAACCCCGTTCCGTTCGGACGGGGATTCCCTATCAAACGACAACCATCATAGGAACACCCTCATCCCGTTCCTGATCCGGCAGCTTTGCCGAAAGAGAAACCAACTTACAAAATTATAAACAGATGACCGGGCATTTTGTCAACAGGATTTCTACAAGTATCCTGTATACTTTAGCACCAGTCAAAGCTACCTGGCTGGCGCATCTGCGGCCAAACTGCCGGGACCCGGGCGCACCTCCCGGGTAGGACAAAAACCCCCTCATGATTCCGGAGGAATCATGAGGGGGGATGCCCATGGTTGTTAGTAATGGCTTATATTCACGAGATTTCGACGATCTGGCCGGTAGGATACCATTGAACATTTTTATTGAGCAATTGGCTGATCGCCCTGAGCGGAACCATCATCCGTCCGTCGATGATCTGCGCCGGTGTGTCCAGACTATAAGGGTTGCCGTTAAGACTGACTTGCTGGTCATTGTCGGTAATCAGGATCTGGTTCGACCCGTCGTTGATGGCAACAGAGCCGTCGGCATTCCAGGTGACATCGTTGTCGGACAAGCCCAGGGCATTGGCAATTTGTCGGATGGGAACCAGTACGCGGTCGTTCACGATCACCGGTTGTACATCAAAATTGACCTCGTTGCCGTTAACGAATACGCTGATATTGCTGACTCCCTGCTGCTGATAAATCTGCCCCAGTTGCGAGTATGCCCAGTCAGGATTTTCCATACTGATGATTGTCTTCAGGATCGTTTCTGCGCTGCCCCAATTGCTGTCACTATAAGCATCAGTAAATTGCTCTTCCAGATTGGCAATAGTATCCTGGGCTTTCTCAAGGTGCTGAATCTGCTTCAGGATCTGCGTTGCCTGATCTATCTGGTTGTAACTCAGTGCTGTTGCAAACTCCTGCTGCAACTGATCAATCTGATCGCTGCTACTGCCGGACTGTGCCGGCGACTGGCTGCTGATCGTGAAACTTGCCACAGTCACGCTGCTCCAGCCTGATGTCGGGTCATGAACGGCTGCCTGCACCGTTTCGGACTGGCTCACGGTGAAAGCCGCGCTGTAGGTAACGGCAGTGCTGCTGGTCTCCGGGTTGGACCCGTCGGTGGTGTAGTATGCAGTGTCCCCGCTCGGGATGTTGCTGATGGTCACAGTCTGGGCCGAGGTGTAGGTGCCGCCGGCCGGATCGATCGCAGGCCCGCCGGTCGATTGGGTAGTCTGTGTGGATTGGGCTGATGTGATAAAGCTGACCACACTTCCATAGGCCGTGCCTTCCGGATTGGTGGCGTAAGCCTTGAAATAATAGTTGGTATTTATCGTAAGGCCTGTTAGGTTGTAGCTAAAAGAACCATAATGGTTGTCTGTGCCCGCGGTTACCTGGGACCATTGATTCTGATCGGTGCTGTAATAGAATCCGTATCCATTGATGATATCACCGCCGTTACTAGTGATGTCTCCATTTAGAGTGGCATAATTGCCGACGATCGAGGCAGCATTGCCGGTCTCCGCGGTAGGCTCTGAAAGGAGCGTCACCCCTGAGCTTCCGCTGCCAATCGTAAAGGTAGCCGAGGTCACACTGCTCCAGCCTGTGGAGGTGTCATTGACGGCCTCCACCGTTTCGGACTGGCTCACGGTGAAGGTACCGGTGTAGGTAATGCGTGTGCTGCTGGTCTCCGGACTGCTGCCGTCGATGGTGTAGTAGGCGGTGCCAGAGATGTTGCTGATGGTCACGGCCTGGGACGAGGTGTAGGCACCACTGCTCGGAGAGATGGCCGGCGCCCCGGACCCGGAGCTCGAGCTGATGTCGAAGGTGGCCGAGGTCACACTGCTCCAGC
>PLQY01000012.1 GCA_003160265.1 Peptococcaceae bacterium
AATTGAAGCTGCACCAGTGCGGACTCCCCAAGGAGATGGCCCTGGAACTGTTCAAGCCATTTGTCATGAAGCGCCTGGTCAACGGCGGCTTTGCCCATAACATCAAGAGCGCCAAGCGCATGGTGGAGCGGGTCCGTCCGGAGGTCTGGGATGTGCTCGAGGACGTGATCAGCGAGCATCCGGTGATGCTCAATCGTGCGCCAACCCTGCACCGGCTGGGCATTCAGGCCTTTGAGCCGATCCTGGTGGAGGGCCGGGCGATCCAGATCCACCCCCTGGTCTGCACCGGATACAACGCCGACTTCGACGGTGACCAGATGGCGGTGCACGTTCCCCTGTCCACCGAGGCCCAGGCGGAGGCCCGGATCCTGATGCTGTCCGCTCACAACATCCTCAACCCCAAAGATGGCCGTCCGGTAGTCACCCCAACCCAGGACATGGTGCTGGGCGTTTACTACCTGACCATAGAGCGCGAGGGTGTACTGGGCGAGGGCAAGGTCTTCAGAGACTTCGATGAGGCGTTCTATGCTTACGAGAGTAAAGCGGTGGACCTGCACGCCAGGATCAAGGTGCGCAGGGATGACAAGCGATTCGAGACCACGGTGGGGCGCCTGATCTTCAACCAGGTAATCCCCGAGGAACTTGGCTATATAAACGATATAGTGGGCAAGAAGGCGCTCGGCCAGATCGTCGGCAAGTGCTATCGCCAGCTCGGCTATGAGCGCACCGACACTTTGCTGGACGGGATCAAGAATTTGGGGTTCAAGTATGCCACCAAGGCGGGGATCACCGCCGGGATCACCGACGTCGAGATCCCGAAAGCCAAAGCGGGCATCCTGGCCCAGGCGGATCTGGACGTGGAAAAGGTGGAACAGCAATACCGCCGCGGCCTGATCACCGAAGATGAGCGCTACGAGCGGGTGATCGCCTTCTGGCAGGAGGCCACCGATAAGGTGACTGATGCCCTGATGCACAGCCTCGATCCCTTGAACCCGATCTACATGATGGCCATCTCCGGCGCCCGCGGCAATATCCAGCAGATCCGCCAGTTGGCTGGCATGCGCGGCCTGATGGCCGACCCTTCGGGGCGGATCATCGACGTCCCCATCAAGGCCAACTTCCGTGAGGGCCTGACGGTGCTGGAATACTTCACCTCCACCCATGGCGCCCGCAAGGGGCTGGCGGACACCGCTCTCCGGACCGCCGATTCCGGCTACCTGACCCGGCGGTTGGTGGATGTGGCCCAGGACGTGATCGTCCGGGAGGACGACTGCGGGACCGGGGAAGGGGTTTGCGTCACCAAGATCGCTGACGGTGAAGATGTGATCGAGCCCCTGGATGAGCGCATCCTTGGACGCTACGCCATTGAGCCGGTGGTGCATCCCGAAACCGGCGAGATCATTGTCCTCGCGGACCAGGAGATCACCGAGGAGCAGGCCGAACTGATCAAGGAGGCCGGGATCACCAGGGTGCTGATCCGGTCGGTATTGACCTGCAAGACTCGCTACGGCGTATGCCGCAAGTGCTACGGACGCAACCTGGCCACCGGGTACCAGGTGGAGATCGGGGAGGCGGTGGGGATCATGGCCGCCCAGTCCATCGGTGAGCCGGGCACCCAGTTGACCATGCGCACCTTTCATACCGGCGGTGTGGCCGGTGAGGACATCACCCAGGGTCTGCCCAGAGTGGAGGAACTGTTCGAGGCGCGCCGACCGAAGGGCCAGGCGATCATCTCGGAGAACGACGGAGCGGTCACCATCGGCGAGAATAAAGGTAAGCAGGAGATCGAAGTGGCCGGCTTCGACGGCGAAAGCCACGTCTACCCGATCCCCTTCGGTTCCCGGATCAGAGTGGCCACCGGCCAGAGTGTAGAGTCGGGCGAAGAGCTGACTGAAGGCTCCATCAACCCCCACGAACTGCTGGATATCAAGGGTATCGCCGCTGTGCAGCAGTACCTGCTCCGGGAGGTGCAGCGAGTCTACCGGATGCAGGGGGTAGATATCAACGACAAGCACATTGAAGTGATGATTCGCCAGATGCTGCGGAAGGTCAAGGTAGAGGAGTCTGGGGATACCGATCTGCTGCCGGGTGCACTGGTCGAGGTCTTTGACTTCGAGGACGAGAACAGGCGGATCATGGAGTCCGGTTTTGAACCGTCCACGGCCAAGCCGGTGGTGCTGGGGATCACCAAATCTTCCCTGGCTACCGATTCCTTCCTGTCGGCGGCCTCCTTCCAGGAGACTACCAGGGTGCTGACCGAAGCCGCAATCAAGGGCAAGGTCGACCCACTGCTGGGACTGAAGGAGAACGTGATCATCGGCAAACTGATTCCGGCGGGCACCGGTACTGCGTGTTACCGTACGCTGCAAGTGAGCCTGGCTGGCGCCCCGCTTCAGTCTGGGGACAATGCGGCGGCGACCGGCGCGGCCCCGGCACGGCCTGTCGGGCAGGACGATGCCGACTCAGTTGAGGAATCCCTGGAGCCGCAGGTACCCCGGGTGCCGCGCCCAGAGGGCGTCCGCCGCGGGCGTGGAGACGAAGCCGCTCAGGAAATTTTGTGAACAAATAACTGGCTATAACATTGACAGCAAAATTGGAAAGATGTTAAAATGAATTTCGTGCGAATTTCTAAATCTAATAATCGGCTATTTGACCATATGTGATATGAGAGGGGGATGTGTCTCACCTCTCAATTCTCCAGGGGGAGAGCGATGGAAAGGCTGAAGAACACCCGGATTAAAGTGATAGGGACCAAGCAGACCCAGAAGGCGATTGAGAAGGGCCAGGCCCAGGTGGTATACGTGGCAAAGGATGCAGAGGAGAGGATCGTCTCCCCGATTGTCAGGTTATGCGAAGAGAAGAGCCTGGAACTGGTGCTGGTCGATTCCATGTCCGAACTGGGCAAGGCCTGCGGGATCAAGGTAGGAGCGGCTGCTGCGGCAGCCCTCCTTGAGGTTTGAGGTTAGGGGTTCGAGGTTCGAAGGAAAAGCTAATCGAGGTTTGAGGTTAGAGGTTCGAGGATAATCGAACATCGAATGTCGAACTTCGAAATCGAGAGGAGGTGGCAAGGTGCCGACATTGAATCAGTTAGTGCGCAAAGGCCGCCAGGCATCCAAGAAGAAATCCACCGCACCGGCTTTGAAGGGTTGCGCCCAGAAGCGGGGTGTGTGCACCCGTGTTTATACGACCACGCCGAAGAAACCGAACTCTGCCCTCCGCAAGGTGGCCCGGGTTCGTCTCACCAACGGTATCGAGGTCACGGCCTACATTCCGGGCATTGGCCATAATCTCCAGGAACACTCAGTGGTGATGGTCAGGGGCGGACGGGTGAAAGACCTACCGGGCGTGCGCTATCACATCATCAGAGGAACCCTGGATACCGGGGGTACCCAGAACAGGAACCGGGGCCGGTCGAAGTATGGCGCCAAACGCCCGAAAGCAGCCAAAGCATAAAAGAAGTGCTGAGTGCAGTAAGGAGGGATATTTTTGCCACGTCGTGGTTATACAGGAAAGCGGGAGGCGCCGGCAGATCCGGTATATGGCAACAGGGTCTTAACCAAACTGGTCAACAAGGTGATGTGGGATGGCAAGAGGAGCATCGCCGAGCGGATCTGTTACGATGCCCTGAAGATTGTCAAAGAAAAGACGAAGCGCGAACCCATAGAGGTCTTTGAGCAGGCGATGAAAAACATCATGCCTGTGCTTGAAGTGAAGGCCCGGCGCGTCGGAGGGGCCAACTACCAGGTTCCTATCGAAGTACGCTCGGACCGGCGAATGACCCTGGGGATGNNGCCGCAACCGTTCTGGCAAGAGCATGGAAGAGAAGCTGGCGGCGGAGATCATGGATGCGGCCAATGGCATCGGCAGTTCCGTCAAGAAACGGGAAGACACCCATAAGATGGCCGAGGCTAACAAGGCCT
>PLQY01000071.1:0-15223 GCA_003160265.1 Peptococcaceae bacterium
AAACATCAGGACCCCTCTTTCTCTGTTGACCGGGATTTGGGGTTATTCTGGCGGCTTGCCAGCAGCCCGAGCTTCTGTTCGTATTTCTCCAGGGCCACCTCGGCGCGCCTCAGAAGATCATGGACGGCCTGCCTGCTCACCTCGCACTCGGAGGCAATCTCCCCCAGGGACAGGTCCTGCTCGTAATAGAAGCGGACTGCTTCCTGCTGCTTGGGAGTCAGGAGAGGACCGTAAAGATCGTACAGTTGTGCAATGCGTCCCAACTTTTCCAGAATCATTCACATCACCAAGCTGTCAAGGATTATACCTTAACACCTATTGTAAAAAAAAATCGCGGCCGCGTCAAGCAGGGCCGGATCAATTACCTTATCTTGTATGCAGAATCGTGATCCGGATGCAGAGTTAAGACCCGCATCCAATCCCCTTCTCGGTAAGCAAGCGCCCGAAACTCCTTGCCTATTCTAAAACTGTACATCCGCTCAGCGTGGGGGCCTGTGCGGGAACGGACCAGTTCCCATTTCAGGCCGGGGTCGCGATACACCTGCTCCCAAGTCATCGCCGCCAGCTTGCGCAATGTCCCCAACACCGCAACCAAATCGTTTTTGTCCAGGTGGAAGAGTTGATTCTGAAAAACCAAGTCATTCAGGTCGAGCCTTACCTGGTCCATGTCTTCCTGACCTTTTCCTCTAGTTCGTCAAGATTCGTTTCCTTGGGAGGGTTTTTATCCGCCCACTCAATTGCCCGGTCGATCTCCTGCCTCACTTCATCCTGCATCATCCACCGCTCATTATCAGGCACGAACTCGCCCAGCTTGAGAATCCAGACGCCCGGCTCCACCTGGTCAATCATTACCAGTCGTCCGGCATACTCCTTACCCAGAGAAACCTGACCGCTGGCGCCTACTGTCTTAATCGCTTGCATGATCATCACCCCTAGTAGTGCTATCATGCCTTATTATAGCACGATTTGAACATAGGCGCCGGGGTATTCCACAGACCACAGCTCTCAGGCAAGATCGCTCTTCTCTTGAACAGGTAGGGCAAGGAAGGGCATTCAAGTTACCCGACCCGTCCGTCAAGCAGGTGTCAGGTGAGCCGGCCTGGCNNGCTGGCCACCGACGGCGCCGGCCATGCGCCACCAAGCCGGAGTAGAGCGGCGGCGGCAACATGCTGGCCCTGGTCAGCCTTATGACAATCTTGCTGACAAATCGAGCCAGCGACAAAGAAATAGCCCCTGCTGTAAACCACAGTTGGAGAAACCAGCATGAAAGCAGAATTAAGAGGAACGCTTTTTGCCTATGACAACAGGAACGCTTCTTGCTCCAGCTTTGCTTTTTCGGCAATCATCAATTGAATGACACCATGAAACTGGGCATACTCCGGCAATTCGAGCAGCTTTTTCAGCTCAGCTTGATACTTTTCGCCAAAGCCTACCCAATGCTGTCTCCGGGATATGAACGCCTCCCTGTCCATGAGATGCGGCATCAATTCCGGAATTATACTGGACTGCAACCGGCAAAAAATTCTGAACCCGCCCAGATCGATGTCCGACCAGTGGCGAAACTCCACTCCATACCAGTGCCCGCTCTCATAAACTTTCCGGAAAAATGCCCCTCGCGCCGGGCTGTAAAAACCGCCGTGGAAGATTACCAGTTCGTCATCGCTTTTGCTACTGAAAATATAGTTGAGGTAGTTGGCCTTGTTCTCGATGAACAAGATCTTTTTGACGGATGGCAGGCTGATGATTTCCAAATCTGCAACCGTCGGCGAATTGATGGTGGCGCCGTGCTTGAATGCGGAGAAGTCCACCAGATTGCCCGTCAGCTTGCCGACCATACTGCCGCTGAATTCGATCTGCTCCGGCGATCTTACGAGGCCCACCTGAGATAAAACCTCGTCGTCGGACGGCGCATCCAGGTCGCCATCCTCGTCGACCAGGTATTTCCGGATGATGCTGGCCACTTTCCCCCGCACATTGTTTTCAAAGTATTTGGAATTTCCAAAGTACTGGAGGCTGAAGGCACGTTCGAGGCATTCCTCGCCTCCCCGGTCATTGATTCCTTGCAGGGCAGTCAGCACGGCCCTTGCCTGCTCGACATCATCCGGGAGCAAAGGCGCGGCACGCCTTCTAGCTTCTATGGCCGCCCGGGTAGTGGATAGAAACTCATGCAGCCACGGCAACGCAGCAGACTGACTGCAGTCCAGGACCATGGACAGGATGGTATTTACCTTGTCCTTTTTGGGAGTCCGGCCTGCCGACTCGTAGGCACAGGGGAGATTGTCCAGGCGCAACCAGACCCGGCTTAAAATATTGCCATTCTCGTGCGGCAGCCAATCGTACCCGACTGTGCCCTGTTCAGCGAGGTCATGGACAATCGAGTTGACCAGGCTCCGGGTCTCGCTTTTTTCAATATCATACTCCGGGAACTCCGCGGATAGCCGGATCATGATCCTGCGCCGGGCTGTGCTCTCATCCAGGTAGGCCCGGCTTCTTTCAAACTTGTCGAGCAGCTTGTCGAGCAAACGTTGCTTATAGTTCATCTTGCCGCCTCATCATAGCTCTTCCTGCCATCGAAGCATTTGACGCAGGTGTTAGTTCCGGTGCGCAGCACGCACAGGTTCCGGTCCACCAGCGGAGCGATGTCCCCCACTTTCTCCGGAGGAGCCGCCAAGATAGCCTGAAACCCGAACTGCCTCAGCATCCTGATGCTCTCCTGGATTCTCTCGCCATCCATCTTGTTGAATACTTCGTCGAAGATGATCAGCCGGATGGTGTTCATCGATTCACCTTTGCGGCTGATATGGTAGAGTTGGGCAAAGGATGCCAGCATGGCAATGTAGAAGGGAGTTTGCGTTTCGCCTCCGGATTTTATATGCAGCGTTTTGGACAGCCGGCCGCCCCGACCGCTCTCGTCTTTGACTTCCAGATCAAAATCCAGGTAGGTCCGGTAATCGGTATACCTGGCGATATTCTGTTCAATCTCCACCCGGCTGTCGGCATTCGGCGCCTCATCCACATCGACGATCAACCGGAACAGTTCTTCGATGGCATCGCCATGCTTGTCCTGGAAGGCGGCCGAGAACAGATTATAACCCTTCAGCAGCATCTCGTCCATGATCATGTCGTAAAATTTCTTATTGGACTCTTTAGGAGCGATCAGAAAGCGATAGCGGTCGGTTCCAAAGCTGCTCTCCTTCAGGGCGGCATTGAGTTCGTCAATCTGCCTTCTGACCGTGTCAATGTTGGATTTGAGCTTGGCCAGAAAATCCTCCCGGAACCGTTCCTGGGCTTGTTCCTTGGCATGCCGGATCCGTTCCTTATATGCCGGTAGGCCCACATCCCGGAGTTCCGCCAGCTCTTTGTCGTAGGGTTCGTTGCCATCCAGGGCCGGGTCGTGGGGCATACGGTAAGCCTCATTGTAGGCCGCGCGGATCTTGATCAGATCACCCTTCTTTTTCGACTCCTGGCTGGTCGTGCGCGCGATCTGCGAGTAGAAATTATTATAGATATCTTTGGCTGATTTCCCGGTTTTCAGCTCTTTTAAAAACCTGGGCTCACCCTTTTCCTCAATCCAGTCGTCCGGGAACCGTTCCTTGATATGTGTCAGCCTATTGTCTGCATTTTCCCGCTCACCGGGAATCTCCTTGGACTCAATGTTCTGGTTGTTGGTCTCCGCTTTGGTGATGCATCTATTCAACTCAGTTTTCCTGATCTCCAGCTCACTGATTGCTACCCCCAGATCTTCGATCTGAGCATCGAGCTTGGATAACCAGGTCAGGTCAAGCGCTCCTAGTTGTTCAAGCACCAGATGGAGCTGATGCTCCAGATCGGGCAGCGCCGCCGCCTGGCCGATGACCCCCAGAGTGTAGCTCGATTCGTTGCTGTTGATGACGCCCATCCCGGCTAGCTGCTTCAGTATCTCCAACCGGCCGCTGTAAAATTGCGCGGCAATTGTCAATGAGGCTATCTCCTGTTTCTTCAGCCTGATCTGCTCCTCGATCGCTCTTTTGCCAATGTAGGGAGACTGCCACCGGTCCGGGTTGAGCTGCCTGGCCACGAAGCCCTGGTACAACATGCAACTGTCGGTAATCGACCGGTCATGATTTCGCAAATCCTCGACCTGATCGCACTTGATCAGGCGACCCATGGTGAAATCGACAAACAGCCTGGCGTATTGATTGCCGGTCTCGACCTCTTCCGCCAGGCTGCCGCTCTGCCTTGAGGGCGCCTGGACGGCCAGTTTGCCGGTATCCACCACGCCCCAGTCATAAAAGCCCCGGTCAAACTTCAGCCGGTCGTAAATCTGCAGCGCCTCGATGAAATACTCCGGTTCCACGATCAGGTAGAACTTCTGAGTGCGCAGGTACGCCTCCACCGCCTTGCCCCAGCGAACATCCCGGATTTCAAGCAAATCAGCCAGAATGTGCACGTCGACCTGCCGACTGTACTTTTTGGCCAGGGATGTGGCAATCTCGTTTCTCAACTCCAGCAGTTTCCGGTCGTAGGGCTTGTTGCCCTTCTCCAATTCCTCTACCTGCTGGCGCTTTTCTGTTAACATATTTTGGGCGTCATGCAGCAAACGGCTGAACGTATTACGAAGCCCAAGCGCAGTCTCCCGCAACTGCTCGATATCTTGCCGCAATTCCGAAAAGCCTGCCGCGCCCAGACCAGCCAGACATCCGGCGTCTGCATCCACCAGGAGCTGGGCGTATTGTGCCGCCCGGATGCCGCACTCGCAGAGCCGATCCCAGTCAGTCATTGTATCAGAGGACATCAGGCTGGCGGGGTCCGCCTCACCAGGATCCTGGAGGGCACTCAAGTGGCGTGTGCATTCCCTCCAGACCAGACCGTATCTCCGCATGTTGTTGGTGATCTGTTTCAGATCTTCCTTGATCTTACCGATTTTCTCTGTTAGTTGGTTTTTCTCTCGGTCTAGTTCATCCATTTTGCGGTAGATATCTGATGTGATCTTGTCTCTGGTCAGCCGCTCTTTCTCTTCTCGCAATTTGCCCATCTCCAGCCCGCACTTTACCAGGTCGGCAGAACGCAGGGCGATCTCCTCGTTGTTCTTCCTGAGACTCTCCTGCAGCCCGGCTAATGCTTCCAGGGCGATCTGGCGCTGTGCCCGTTCGACGATATAGGTCTGGATATCCAGGCGCAGCTTCTCATCCACCCATTCGGCGTACTGACGGGCAATCTCTTCCATATTGGCGATGCGGGATGACATTTCGTCGGCCTGATATTCGAGCTGCTTGTAATAGCGGATATTATCCTGCATGAGCGTGATGTCAACGCTTTTGTCAATATCGCACACCGAATCGGTGATAAAGCTCTCGATATTGTTGATGGGAGCGAAGGGCACGGCTTTTTTGATCAGCCTGAAAAATCGATCATTCAATCCACCAAATTTTCCTTTGATGGCCTCCCGGTAGCTGGTATTAGTATCTGGAAATTCGTACTGCCCTTTTTTATAGTTCTTGGCGAAATAGTTTTTCAAAGCCGTATAGTTCATGGGTATGTTGCCTGCCACAAAACCGTTCTCCGGAAAGGCAGCTTCGAGCCAGAAGAACCGGTGTTCATCTGCATCGTCCTTATAGCAGTCAAAAACGACGCCCAGGGTGAAATCACTGTGCTTCAAGGTATCATGAAACTCGCAGGCAATGTAGCTGGTAAACTGTTTGCCCTGGCGTTTGGCATTTTCCTCGCCATTATTACTCTCGTTGCCATAATCTCCGCGCAGATATCCTTTCAAAGTCCTGGCAGACTTGTTACTGGCCGCCTTGTTGAAAAAGTGGCCGCTGGTATCGCCGAGCAGTACCAGTTGCAGAGCGTCAATGATGGTGGACTTACCGGCGGCGGTGCGCCCTGTCAAGAAACTGATCCTTTCAAAGTCAATCGTTTCATCCTCAAAGTAATGCCATTTGATAAGCCGCATCCTTTTAAGGAGCTTCATTGGTCGTCTTCATCCTCCCCGGCGGCATCTTCGTTGTCAACGCCATCTTCGTCTGCAGCAATTACATCCTGCAGCCTGCTGATACTGTCATTGCTGACGACGAGTAAAATGGACGGGAGGATCAGCATCTTGGTATCAGGTTCGGGCCACTGTCCATCCATTTTTTCGATAATATGATGATAGGCCAACTGGCGCAGGCTCATCGTCAGCTCTTTGATTGGCGGTCTCTTGGAGATCAGCCCCAAGGTGATCATCTTCTGGACAATCTGGCCGGTGGTCGTCAAGATCTCGCGGCGCAGGGTAACTTTCTCCCGCTCCTCCTCGTAGATCAGTTTGAGCACAAAGAGGATCAGCGTCGTGCCGCGGCCGAGCCGGATCCGGTTCTGCTCGTAGGCGTTTTCCAGGGCGATCACCCCGTAGTCATTGTCCTTTAGCAGCGCCCACCCGGCGTACTGCAGGTAGTCCTGGAACAGATCAAAGTGCCTTTCCACGAAGCGGTAGTCGGGATTGATCTTCATGGACATATTTTTCTGGTCAAACGTGTTCCTGATGACAAATGTGTGAGACAGCATCAGGTTGACCAGTCTGATGAATTCCTCTCTGTCGGAGCTTGAGAGAGCCTCATGCTGTTCTACCCACACGTTGGTCACCCTTTCTGATGAACAGCATTCTCGGAATTCTATACCCGTTGTTCTCGATGTACTCCGTTGTAAATTCAATGTTGTAGAACACGTTCCTGCTCCCGCCTTTTATGGATGCCAGCAGCAGCATGATAAATGATTCGTCGTCCGGCAGGAGTATCTCCTGGCTGGACAGTACATCGGTACCGGCCATGGCATCACGCATGAAACTCATCACCCGTTCATGGCTGTAGACCTTGGAGGCACGCTCCAAAAAGTCTTCCAGCGCAGCCTGCCCGGCGTCGTCTTCTCCGGGCGCCATCTCCAGCGATGTGCCCTCGCCGCCTCTTTCCCTGGCCGTCCGCGCATAGAGAGAACGTTCATCAATGTAACCCTGCCGGTAAACCTTGCAGATCCCGCTCATCTTCTCCAGCAACGCCGACCGGCGCTGCCCCCGGCTGGCGGAGACCTGCTTCAGAATCTCGACGACCTTGCCCTTGATGCTCCGGTCGTTCTCAAGAAGATACTGCATTTTCTCGGCAGAAGCCCGGGTGTATGCGGTATTCTTACGGTCAATCTCGTCCAGCATCTCATCCAGGTGGTGCTCATAGATATCCATGATGTACCCGATTTTCAGGATGATATCTTCAGCAGCCTCTTCCTTCGTCCGGTACTTGTGCTGTAACACGGCCTGTTCACAGAGCTGCTCCTGGATATCGGGGCTTGTCAGCCATCTGCTCAGGATATCCAGAATGGGGGCCCGGAAACGCGGCACGGAATCAAAAGTTTTTATCGGATGGTAGAACTGTTCAATCACCTGATTCCGGTAATCGTCGAAATGGCTCCTGAGCACTTCGTTAGCCGTACTGATATCGGTGAGCTTCTGGTGAAAGCGCCGGATATTGCCATGCAGAGTTTTGAGTTCGTCCACCAACTGGACGGTCTTATCGTAGGCGTTGGTCAGGGCGTTGACGTAGTTGTTTTGCTCCTGATCTGCTGTTTTCAGGTTGGAGTAGGTTGAATAGACATAGGAGTTGTACTCCCGGGTGCTCTCGTCGGTGAGTGAATAGAGCAAATTGATAATTTTAACCGTATAATCAGGCAGGGTGACGTTCTCCGTGAAGGAGTCCGGCTGGTACTCCGTCTCAATCCAGCCGGTATTTTTCAAATGCCTGAGGATGAAGTGGGCCGATGCGGACAGCCCCGCCCCCTCTTTACCCTCGTCGGTGATGTCGTCGTCCTCCGAAAAATCTGCGTCCACCATCATCCCGCTCAAATTGAAAATCAGCATGGACACCAGATCTGACTTGCTGATGGTCATCTCTTGTTTGAAGGCCTTTCTGAGCACAAATAGCGCTTCAACATAGAGTGCCCGGTTCTTGGAGGTAAAGACGGAAAACATGTTCCATGGAAGCACTTCAAATAGGTTCATTGACCAAAATGACAACGGTCTCCTACAAATATCCGGAAGATCGGCGCCTTCCTCCTTCAATGTTTAGTTTAGCGGCATAGACACCAGCGACCAATCCAGGCTTAGGCTAATTTTTCGCCAATTGTTCCCTAAATACCTTCTAATAAGACATTTTTTAACATTTGGCCCTCCCATTATGCCGAAAAAAGCAGAAAGAATTGAGCTCCCAGACTAATTATCATAAATCAGAAATAACTATGTCATATTATATACTTTTTTCTTAAATCAGAAATAACTTTTGACATTCGATTTATCTTGGGTTACACTCTTATTGAAAAGAGGTGATCACGTGATCAATCGGAACGAATACCTGAATCAGTTGATAAAATGGCAGAAAAAGAAGACCATCAAAGTGGTGACTGGTGTCCGACGCTGCGGGAAATCCACTCTCATTGCGCTGTATATTAGCTATCTGAAGTCCAGCGGCGTAGCAGACGATCAGATCATTTCCGTTAATCTTGAGGATTTGGACTATGAATCACTGCTGGATTACCAAGCGCTGTATGTTTATGTGAAGAAACGGCTCTGCCATGGCCAGACAAGCTACGTCTTTATCGACGAGGTACAAAACTGCAAAGGTTTTGAAAAGGTAGTTGACAGTCTGTTTATCAAGCCGGATGTCGATGTATACATTACGGGTTCCAATGCATATATGCTGTCCGGTGAGCTTGCGACCATGCTATCAGGACGATATATTACAGTGGATATGCTGCCGCTGTCTTTCAAGGAATATTATGAGGCAATCGCAAGCTCAGGCAAGGGCGCAGAGGAGGCTTTTAATGATTATCTACGGTTTGGCTCCTTTCCGTATGTGGCTATGCTGGGGCAGGATGATACTGTTATAAAATCCTACATCGACGGAATTTACAATACGATTCTGATAAAGGATGTCGCTCGTCGCGAAGGTATTACTGATATACCGCTGCTGGAAAGCATCGTCAAAACACTGGCAAACAGTATCGGCAGCCCCATTTCCACTAAAAAAATCAGCGATACCATCAGTTCCAGCGGCAGAAAAATATCGGTGAACACGGTGGATCACTACTTGCAGGCATTGACAGACAGCTACATTTTTTACAAAGCAGACCGCTATGACATCAAAGGCAGACAACATCTGAAAACGCTGGGTAAATACTATCTGGTGGATACGGGAATCCGTAGTCTGTTGCTCTCCGGCTCTGCCACTGATGTGGGTCATCTGATCGAAAATGTGGTATATCTGGAACTTTTGCGGCGCGGTTTCAAGGTAAATATTGGGAAGCTCGCTGCAAAAGAAGTTGATTTTGTAGCTAGCAGCAGCGACGGAGTAACCTATTACCAGGTGGCCGCGTCCGTATTAAGCGAAGACACAATAAAACGGGAACTGGAACCGCTGCAAAAGATTTCTGACCATCACCCCAAGATTTTGCTGACCTTGGACGATATCGGCGCGGGAGCAAATTATGAAGGCATCCGGCAACTAAATCTGATTGAATGGCTGCTTGGTCAATAAGCATATAGAGCAGAAGAGTTCCAGGCGTGATCAAGCGCATGAGCGGTCTGCCCGGCGATCCAGTTCTGTTCAGGAGCAGCCGAGCTTGCTAGCTTTGGATAGTCACCAGTACTTGCCGTAAATACCCTACCCTGTTGATAATAAATTCCCCTCAGTGTCTGAAATGGACATACCCCAAGCAGCATTACTTCCAGATTGTCAGTGCGGACAGAAGACCGGTGACCGGTATTGGTTTCGGTTCATGAAGTGCCAATTGGACCATATATGAGGCGCCGGTCAGAGGGCGGCTTTTCTCAATTCGTCCTGTAAGGCCGGTAAATTGGCGTATCGATTTTTTAAAGCGCTGTAATTTGTGGTCCAACCTGCGCTGTCTCCGAGCCTTTCATGAAGTTCCTTCATGCGACGAAGCAACCGTGCTGCGTAAGCATAGCCCTTGCGTTGCTTTTCGGCGATCGCCGTTTCCGCCATTTCCTGGTACAATTTGATGGCCTCCCGGGGATATTTGGCTTCGGCTGCCTCGGCCACCTCACGCCTGTAGCTGCGCGCCGGGGCAACCTGGGGCAACAACTCCAGCGCCCGCGCCACATCGCCCTCGTCCAGGGCGATTTCCACCAGCAGGCCGGCATTCTTGTTCCTCCCTGCTATCTCCACGGCCTCTGAGCGTACATCGGGCCATGCCCCCAACTGCTCACCGAGCAGGCGCAGTTCCTGAAATGAACGCAGAGCGGGACAATGCTCAAAATCCCGGCGCTGCCATTCCAGAGCCACCTCCGGATGATCCTGCCGGTAATACTTCACCAGCCATTTCAGGTAGTAACCGGAATACGCCTTATCCGCCATCAGCTCAGTCAACAATTTGACCGCCAATTCACCGGACCCGGCAGCCACCAGGGCATTGGCCAGTTGCTCGATAGTCCCCGGCTGGTTTCGCAGTTGTTGCCTGGCCAGATTCACCGCCTCTTCCGGCTGCCCTTCCTCGATTTTGAGAAATATCTGCTGTTCTAGGCTAGGGTACCCCATTCCCGGATCAGCCGCTGTGCCTGTTCCAAGTGGCCGTGCTGCTCATCCCAGGCCGCCAGGATATTGACCAGGTGTTTTCGCTCCCAGGAATCGCCTTTCGTTTTCTGGAGGCGCTCCCGGATGGACTCCGCCAGCGGCTCCCAGGCCTGCTCATCGGCGTGTTCGATGACGGTGTCCACGACATCGGCAATAAAATCAATACCACCCATATCGATATCGGCCAGTTCCGCCTCCAAAAGAGTGGACAACCAATCATGCTTCGTCTCGTGATCAATAACGCCGGATTCCAGGCACTCCTTCAATCCCTCTGCGCTGTCCTGGGCAATGCAGACAATCTCCCCTTCGTCCATGTCCTGGAGTTCGTCGGGGTAGCTAGCCGTCATACCGTCCAGCACCGCGGCATAGGCCATCCCCGCCCCCAGCCAGTCCTCCTTTTTGGCCAGGGATTCTGCCTTCTGCAGAATATCGCGCAGATCGCTCTCCACATCAAAGGGATCACGCCGGCGCAAGGCCCTGTCCACCTCACGCGCCAAGGCAGCCACATCCGGCGGTTGCCCCTTGGACATACCCGCTGCCAGCCCCACCACGGAAGCCAGGGAAGGCCTCCCTCAACAATAGATCGCCGATCACGGCAATAAGCTCCTCCTTGCTCTTCCGGGCAAGGGTGATGTTCAGCGATTGGATATTCTCGAAGGAATCCGGCTCATGCACGTACTGCAGCAGCAAGGCGACGATATGCTTACAAAATCCACCCCGCGGGCAGGAGCAGGATGCATCATCCACGCCGCCTTCTCTCAGGACGACCCTTATTTTATACGGTTGCTCGCGCGAGCCGTAGCACTCCCCGCGCAGCTCTTTGCCGAGCCGGACGGGATTGCAAATATTGCCGGACTCGTAATAATCGACCCCGCGACCAAAACTGGACCCATCAGCCAGCTTGCTGATCTGTTCCTCCGTCAAAGCGATCTCGCCGTCTTTCATAATCAGCCTCCCCCGTCCTCTTACCTGGAACCGCCGTTCTCAAAGATTAAGAATAAGCTGTTGATCGGACCCGGCACCGCCGCCCGAAGGGTGGGCGCGGTCGGGCACATGGCATTTTAAACTTCGCTTCGCTACGTTTGAATAAACTTAAGCCCGGGGGGCGTCATCACCGCCGAGCTTTAACGTTATGATCATAAATAGCCACCGACCACGCTACAAGGGGGAGGCGACAATACGAGGGCGCGACGGGCCTTCCATCCCCTAAGCCCGCTCTTCACCACGTAGTCTTGGGCCGGTGGTAATTATACTTTCTCCAGCCACGGAGAATTTCCTGCAACGGAAAAAAAGAATTGAAGCAACCTCAGCTTCAAGCACTCTGCCTGCCGTCAAACAGAAGCCTACCTGTCGGATATGTCCGGTTTGTCACCTCATTCTTACAGGAAGAAAATTTGATGCCCGAAAATGATAAAATACATTTTACAATTGGAACCAGAAACGTTCCGGCCGAGATTGAAAAGTAGCTGTCTTGGCATTTTATAACTCTTCGTCTATATTCTTACCAAAGAAGATGGTTGCTACCCCTTGCCACAGCAGTGCTTGTACTTCTTGCCGCTCCCACAAGGACAGAGCTGGTTGCGCCCGATCTTGGACACGCTGGCCGTAGCCGCGCTTGCCCTTGCCGGGAGATCGTCCCGCAGTGATTGACCGGTTGACTCTGCGATGGCAGATTGCTTTTTCAGATATCCCCATCCTTGAGTCAGCAAAGGCGCAGCCTCTTTCTGCCGCCCCAGGCTTTCGTAGAGTGTGCCCAGAGCGTACGCGGCCTCAACGTTGCCCGGTTCCAACTGCAGGGCGGTCTGGTATTGTGCTACGGCCTCGTCGATCCGCCCCGACCGGCGCAGCACGTTTCCGTACCGGATCCGCAGGGCGACATCGGCGGGGCAACGGTCAACCAAGCGTGCTAAATAGGCGGGCATCTTCGACGGCGGCATCTCCTTGCCGTCAAAAGTGGCGCTCCTGCCGAACGAGAGCCAGTCGCTCTCCTTTGCCCCCGATGCGGTCAGCAGCACCATCTCCGCCGTCACCGCCAGCCATGCCGAGTTGGTAAACTCGTAATCGTTGACGGCGCCGCATCCCTTGCACACAATATCACCCTGGATCAGCAGCTTATCCCGCAGATCTCTATGCTTGCCCTTCCGGCCGTACTCGGCAATGTTGACGAGGATCTCTTCCACCTGGTAGTGGTAAATCCGGCCACAGCGGCGGCACTCGAGTTCCAGGGAGCGCCCTGCGGCGTCCATGACGGGCAGGGTCCCCTGTTCCAGGGATCGCCTCATGGCGGTCAGGTGTTTTTTCTCCTGCTGCAGTTCATGGCGATGCTCCCGGCGTAACTGGGGCAGTTCCGGAATGCGCTTCCCGTGCAGTTCAGCTAAAAAGAGAAGTGTCTCGCCGGCCAAAAACTCCCCGGGGCGCCACTCCCGCCGGTAGAGGCCGATCAAGTCAGCGCTGCCAAGCTGCTGTACGGTATGGCAGTAGGACTCCGTAGCCGTAAACAGCAGCTTCTCCTGTTTGAGCAGAATAGTCACCGCTTCCGGATAGGGAAGCCGCCGGAGCACGCCAAGGAGCTGGAATCTGGCGCCCGAGTCAGGATGATCTTGCAAAGCCCGGTCAATCAAAGGAAGCACGTCCGGCCCCAGGGCAGCGAGAGCATCGGCGCAATCATCCATCAAATCCAGGGCATCATTGTTTTCCAGCACCGCCAGCAGGTCCGGGGCGGCCGGGAGGCAAGACTGCGGATTCCGGCTGGCGATCCGGCGGAGCGCCTGGAGCGCCCGCTTCGCCCCCCAGCCACCCGGTGCCTTGTCCAGCACGCTGGTGAGATCTCTCGCCACCCAGCCCCCGAGACTGACCACTTCATCCATCACCGCCGGACTGATCTCCGGGCGCGAGCCGCACAGCAGTTCCAGGAGACATTGTTCCCTTTCCGCAGGTGGAGCAGCGGCAGGAAGCTCGCCGCAATCCCGGTCAGCCGCCAGAGCAAACAGGCAGGCCAGCAAGATACCGGCGGTTTCTTCCGGAACCTGGTCCAACTTGGGCGCCTCCCGCTGGAAGCAGTTCAACAGCAGCCAGCGCAAGCCGGCCAGTTGCCGGTACGGATTTTTCCCTCTGATCAGAGCGGCATCGGCCAAGAGCGTATTCTCATCCCGCTGCTGGTTTTTAATGACCTGACTGGCGGCCTCCAGCACTGCCCCCGCTAAGGCATCCAGTCGGTAGACCCCGGTAACCTCGCTCCAGAACGGCGCCATATCCCGTGAACAGAACCAGTCCGCCGGGAAACCGGGGCCGAAGTACATTATGGCGCGATCGAGTAGTTCCCGCTGCTTTTTTCCTTTTTTCACACGGATTTCCGCCAGGTTCGCCGTCAGTTCCCACAACCCGGCAATACCCGCCAACCCCTGGTGATCACGTGCGGAGGAGGCTTCCCCCTGACGGTCCAAGTAAGTGGCCACAATTTCCCGGAGATCCTCCATTTGCCCCAGCCTGCCCAGGGAATAGACCACACCAGGCCAGAGCAGGGGATCCGTCTTGACCCGACTCAGTGCCCCTCGCAGGGCCTCCCTGGCGGCAGAACCGCCCAGAAGCCCTAAAACTCCGCTAAGCACGATAATTTCATTTTGATCGCGACTGACTGCCAGACGCTCGGCCAGTTGAGGGACAGCCTGAACATAGCCAACCCGGCCAAGAGCCTTCAAGTATACCGGTCTGGCTCTGGTTTTCCTGGTAAGAAAAGTTTCCAAAAGAGCGGGGCACTCCTTTTCAGTGGCATGCTCCGCCAGATAGAGAGCCGTTTTTTCAAAAACTTCCTCTTCCGGATCGCCAAGCAGTTTAAGGGCGACCGGCAAGCCTTGTTCAGGATAGTGGTATTCCAACCCATCAAGCGCCCAATCGCGCACCAGGGGACTGGAGTGATCAGCGTACTTCAGATAATCGGCACACTGCCAGAGCGGCATAGACATCTAAAAAACTCCTTCCTGCCTGCAAGGTCTACATCTCTTGCGACCAATCCAGGTTTACGCTAATTTTTCGCCATTTGCTCTCTAATCACCTTCCAGAAAGACATATTTTTACATTTTGCGAGGTCTGTGCAGCAGACCAAATCGCCTTGGAAATAGCCACGGATGGCTGAATGCCTTGCTTCGAACCTCCGCCAAGGGAGGCGGGGACTTCTAGGCAATGTTAAAAATTCCTCGAAAAAGCAGAAAGAAATAAGCTTGGCGACTTCGATTTGACGATTTCACATACCATGTATTGACATACTCATACAATAGCAGTATCATGTAAGTACATATGAAAGGAGTTGATTCAATGGCTACAACGAGTGTCACTATCCGAATGGACGAAAGTCTTAAGAAACAGGCTGAAAAGCTCTTTGAGGAAATGGGGCTTAATATGACAACAGCATTTACCATCTTTACTAAAGCGGTAGTACGAGAGCAAAAAATCCCCTTTGAGATCACGGTTGACCCTTTTTACAGCGACAGCAATCAGGCTCACCTTAAAAAATCGATTGCTCGACTAAATGCCGGGAAGGGTAAAGTCCATGATCTGATCGAGGTCTAAGATGAAAATAATATGGGATGATGAAGCATGGGACGATTACCTATATTGGCAGGGGCAGGACAAAA
>PLQY01000071.1:15234-41977 GCA_003160265.1 Peptococcaceae bacterium
ATCCCGGAGCTGCCTTCCGTTTATCCTCTGGGTATGTCTACCCGATGCGTCCATCAAGCAGGTGCTGGTAGCACTTACAGCCTGGTGTCTCCGGAATAGCTGCAATCAACTCGTTCAGGAGCGAGCGCAGCTTGTCATTATTCTGATTGAACACCTCAATCACTGCCTCGTGCGTTACGGCAGTGATGTCGGGGTTTCCTTCGAGACCGACATCGTAGTCGGTGATCAGGGAGATATTGACATAGCACATGCCAAGCTCACGGGCCAGGACGCACTCCGGGTACTGCGTCATATTGATGACTTCCCAGCCCTGGCTTGCGAACCACTTGCTCTCCGATCTCGTGGAAAAGCGCGGCCCCTGGATGACAACCACCGTGCCGGTCTCGTGCACCGTAATACCGAGCGCCCTGGCTTTCAGGACAGCCAGCTTGCTCATCTCCGGGCAGAAGGGGTCAGCGGTGGAAATATGGGTGGTGACAGGTCCGTCGTAGAAGGTATCCTTGCGTCCACTGGTACGGTCGACAAACTGATCGCAGATCACGAAATCGCCCGGCCTGACGTGAGGCTGCAGGCTTCCGGCGGCGCAAGGCCCGATGACCCTGATCACTCCCAGCTCCTTCATCGCCCACAGGTTGGCCCGGTAGTTGATCATGTGCGGAGGTATCTGGTGCTTCCTGCCATGCCGCGGTATAAAGGCAACCCGTTTTCCACCGATGGTGGTAAGGGTGATCTTGTCGCTGGGGGCGCCATAAGGCGTATCCACCTCCATTTCCTCGGCTCCGTCCAGATGATAAAAGCCGGAGCCTCCGAAAACCCCGATCTCGGCCTGTTTCTCCATTGTTGCACCTCCTAGTTTTTATAGTCTCATAATAGTTTTGATGCAACTATTCATGGCAGTCCACCACGTCGCCGCGGACATCACCATCAGGGGCTGGATACCTTTCGCCGGGTGCTCTCCAGGCACGCTAAAAGGTGATCATCGAAAAGATATCGTAGCCCTGCAATTTCTCCCTGCCCTTCAGGCCACTCAGTTCGATGATGAAGGCAAGCTCGACGACCTTACCGCCTAACTGTTCCACCAGGTCTTTGATAGCCGCCCCCGACCCCCCAGTGGCCATCAAGTCGTCCACAATCAAGACCCTCTGTCCGGGTTCGATGGCATCCTTGTGCATCTCTATGGCTTCCTTGCTATACTCGGTTTCATATTCGATCCTGATCGTTTCAGCAGGCAGCTTCCCGGGCTTGCGCACGGGAATCAGGCCCACCTTCAGGGTTGCCGCCAGGGGAGCGGCGAAAAAGTAGCCGCGGGATTCGATGGCCACTATGGCGTCAATATCCCTATCGCGGTACCGGTCGACTAGGGCATCGATCACCTCGCTAAAGGCGGGGCCATCCTTGAGTAAAGTGGTGATATCCTTGAACAGGATGCCTTGTATGGGAAAATCGGGTATATCCCGAATCTTTCCCTTGAGATGGTCGTACGAATCCGTCAAAATAGACACCTCTTTCTGGCACAGAATAATTCCGGCGATATTCACCCTGTTTATTTCTTGACTTCCCGCCGCCTTCCTGCTTGATAAAAATAATTTTGACCGGGGGCAACCCTTCCTGTCATTTTTGAAACATCCATCACCGCCAGGATGCCTGCCTAAATACCCTTTCTCATGGCAACAGCGCCGTTAGCTGTCCTGCCCGCCGCTCGACCTCATGTCTGACCATCTCCTCATCGACGGTGAGCAGCCTCCGTTTTTCCATCACCGGCCGGCCATCGATGATCACGGTGTCCACATCGCTTCCGCGGGCGGAATAGACCATTTGCGCCACCAGTTTATGCCTGGGGCAGAGGTGTGCCTGGTTCAGATCGATCAGGATCAGGTCGGCCTTGTACCCTGGCTTGAGCGCCCCGACCTCCTGATCAAGGCCAAGCGCCCTGGCGCCTTCCCGGGTCGCCATCATCAGCGTTTCGAAGGCAGGCAATGCAAGAGGATCCCGGTTGACCAGCTTGTGAAGCAGGGCGGCGGAGCGCATCTCCTCGAACATGTCGAGATTGTTGTTGCTGGCCGCCCCATCCGTTCCCAATCCCACCGTGATCCCGGCCCTGCGCATCGCCACCACGGGAGCGGCGCCGCTGGCCAGCTTCATATTGCTTTCTGGATTATGGGCAACCGCAGCCTTGCCTTCCGCCAGCAGGGCGATATCGTCCTCCGTCAGGTGGACGCAGTGGGCCGCCAGCACCGGGAACCGGAATGCCCCAAGGTCATGCAGGTATTTTACCGGTGTTTTTCCGTATTTGTTTTTTATCTGCTCCACCTCACCGGCGGTCTCGGCAACGTGGATATGGATGCCCACCCGGTACTCCGCGGCAAGCTGCAGCACCCTCTCCATGTATGCCGGAGGGCAGGTGTAGGGGGCGTGTGGGCCGAGCCAGACAGTTATCCTGCCTCCGGCGCCACCCTGCCACTGTTCGATCAGGCTGCGGCTTTCCTCTAGGCCGCGTTCTACCGAGGGGCCAACACCCTTCATGCCCCTGGCCAGCACCGCCCGGATACCGGTTTCGGCAACCGCCCTGGCCACCTCTTCCATAAAAATGTACTGGTCATTGAAGGTAGTGGTTCCGGACTTGACCATCTCGATGATCGCCAGCAGTGTTGCCCAGTAAACATCCTCTCCGGTGAACTTGTCCTCCACCGGCCAGATCTTTTTTTCCAGCCATTCCATCAAGGGAAGGTCATCGGCATAACCCCGCAGCAGGGTCATGGCGGCGTGGGTGTGGCAATTGATCATGCCGGGCAGGCAGAGGCGGTCGCTACCTTCAATCACCCGTTCAGGCTTCCATCCGGCAGGCGCCTGACCCGCGGCGCCGACCTGCAGCAGCCGGTCTCCATCAATGGCGATATCCCCCCGGTCAACCTGATCCCGGTTGTCCGTCAGTATGTAGCAGTCTTTAATCAGGATATTCATCATGCTAGGCGCAGAAGAATCCCGTCTACAGGCGGAGAAGGAATGCGCCGTTCCTCCTTTCACAAAGCCAGAGCGCTTGCTATTCGAGCTATCTTAGACCCCAGGTGATTGCGTCCTCCACGCACTGTCGAAGTCCGGAGGATCATGTTCAGACAATGTTAACAAACACTGTCTATTGGCGCGTTCGGTTAAGTCCTGTGTCGCTTTTCAGGTCCCTGACTGCCATGATGACAGATATTTAATTTGCTCCGGAGTCAATTCATCGATCTCGATCCCCATAGATTTCAGCTTGAGCCCGGCAATGGCCAAGTCTATTTCACGCGGCAATACATGAACCTTTGCTTCCAACTGAGCGGCGTTTTTAACCAGATACTCGGTTCCTAAGGCCTGATTCGCAAAACTCATATCCATGACCACCGCCGGATGACCTTCGGCTGCCGACAGATTCAACAGTCTTCCTTCAGCCAGAAGAAAGATGCGTCGTCCATCGTCTAAGACATATTCGACGACATAGTCACGGACGGTACGCCTTGACCGGGCCATGCTTTCCAGTGCGACGATATTGATCTCATCGTTAAAATGACCGGAGTTGGCTACTATCAGTCCATTCTTGGCCATAGTAAAATGCGCTTGGTCAACTACATTTAAGTCACCGGTTACTGTGATAATTATATCGGCAAAGGGCATGGCCTGCTCCAGTTTCATCACCCGGAAACCGTCCATTACGGCTTCAATGGCTTTGATCGGATCAACCTCGGTCACAATAACATTAGCACCCATTCCCTTTGCCCGCATGGCCAGACCTTTGCCGCACCAGCCATAGCCGCAAACGACGAAGTTTGTGCCGCAGATCAAAACATTGGTGGCCCGTAATAACCCGTCGATCGTGCTTTGCCCGGTCCCATAGCGATTGTCGAAAAAGTGCTTAGTTTCAGATTCATTGACTGCAATTATGGGAAACCTGAGGGCATTATCACGTTCCATGCTCTTTAACCGAATAACCCCGGTGGTTGTTTCCTCTGTTCCCCCAATTACATTTTGAAGAATAGTGTCAGCGTATTGCTGGTGAAGCAGTCCGACCAGATCGGCCCCATCATCCTGAGTGAGGTCCGGATGATGTTCAATCGCAGCCACCAGATGCTGATAATAGGTCTCCCGATCCTCCCCTTTAATAGCAAAGACCGGGATTCCGTAATCGGTCACCAAGGTAGCCGCCACATCATCCTGAGTGGATAGTGGATTGGAAGCACACAAGACGATGTCGGCCCCGCCTTCTTGAAGCGTTCGGACCAGATTGGCTGTCTCGGTAGTAACATGTAAGCAGCAAGATAACTTTTTCCCGGCTAACGGCCTCTCCCTCCCGAACCTCTCCCTGATAGACTTTAAAACCGGCATCTGGTTGTCGGCCCATTCCACCCGAAGCTTTCCTTTTGATGCAAGCGAGGTATCTTTGATATCAAACCGCAAGTCATGACCCTCCTTAATGAATTTGTAATTCAACTGATCTTTTAGTCAGCGCTCCCTTGCAAAACACGTTGGAGCATTTACCTGCTCAACATTCATCCTCTCCTCAGTCACTGCCTTGCACCAGTGCCGGGCTGGCCGTAGTTCTGCAAAAACCCCCGCCTCAGCTCCTGCACCTCTTGCTCATCCAGCAGATGGGGCGAACCGGACAGTTTCGCCCACAGAAACACCTGGGCGGATTTCTCCACCACCTGGCAGACGGTAAGAGCATCCCGCAGGGTGTGCCCCACTCCCACCAGCCCGTGGTTGGCAAGCAGCACTGCGGCTCTGCCCTGGAGAGCGTCCACCGCCCCCTCCGCCAGTTCTGCCGACCCCGGAGCGGCATAAGGCGCCACCCTGACGCTTCCCCCCATCAGTTGCGCCATCTCCTCCAGCAGCGGCGGAATCTCTATCCGGTTGACGGCAAAAACCGCGGCGTAGGGGCTGTGGGTGTGCACGATCGCCCCCACGTCAGGTCGCCTCCGGTAGATCGCCACGTGCAGCGGAGTCTCCGTAGAAGGATACAGTCTGCCGCTGCAGGACCCGGTTTGCAGATTGACCGTTACCAGGTCCTCGGGCAGCAGTTCATTATAGGGAACTCCGCTTGGCGTGATCTGAAAAATTTCCGGTGAACAGCGCCGGCTGACATTGCCCCAGGTGCCAACCACCAACCCGGTTGACATCATCACCCGGCAGGTGGCCACGATCTCCCCGGCCATACCGGCGGTATCGAGGTTATCCATCATCATTCGGATGTGCCACCATCTTTCGGTTCAGAGTATTTGCTAAAATAACACTGTAGCCCCACCTATAAGCCAATAACTTATAATCGGTAATTATAAGCCTACAACTTATACTATCGTTTTAACTAGATCGAAGATGAGTTGTTATTGATCAGGCCGCCAAGTGAGGTTTCAATACCTTCTAAACGTAGTTTCAACTCTTTACCAGGTATTACAAAATACAGATCTTCTGTTCCACAGACAAATATAATAAAAACTTGTTCGTCTGGAAAATACTCAAGTTTTATTATACGATTAAGGGGGAGGGGATGCTTTATGGCAGATGATAACGAGCTTAACCAGCGGCCATTGCCGCAACAGAAGGGGACTCCCTTTTTACAAGAACCTTTGGTTCTGGATTGCCGTTGCCGTTGTTCTAATTCTGGTACGCAAAGAAACGTATCTTATCAGAGAAGGCTGCGCATGAAGGACCATGGATCCCGGACAGGAATGACCGGCTCGAGCACAGGGGCGCCGCCAGGGCGGGAGCGCGGCGGCAGGTATCGGCGGCGACTGCCGGTGGTGCTGGCCGCATTCCTGCTGTTGGCCTGTTCGACTCTCTCCTGCGCCCCCCAGCAAGCCCAGGTCGCTCCCAACACCGCACAAGTGATCCAGATCGCCCAGCAACTGGTTCAGGCACTGGGGCAGGAAGACTTCGCGGGAGCGGAGTCCTACTTCGACGACGCCCTGAAAGGCTCGTTGCCAACTTCCAGCCTGCAGTTCAACTGGGACTTGATTGAGCACGTAAGCGGGCCCTTCGTGAGCGAGGCGGTCGTCAGCACCACATACCAGCCTCCCTACACCCTGGTCTATATAACCTGTCAGATGCAGGTGGACAAGATCGACGTGAAGGTGACCTTCGATGCCCAGAACCGGGTCAGTGGGCTCTTGCTGCAGCCTGACGTATAGTGCCCGCCGGGACTGAGTGGCGCCTGACTGGCCTGTTTCCAGGCCATGCAGTACAAGATCATGACTATGGAACTCTTGCTACCTTTCACAGGATCAGATCTATATATTCGGTTCTGGGTCTGGGATCATGCTAGCAGTGAACTACCCCGCCAGGCCTTGTATTTCCTGAACATTTTCAAATACTCCCAACTCTGTGATATAGCCGGTTACCAGCGTATGAGGCGTCACGTCGAATGAGGGGTTAAGGACGGGTACGCCCGGCCTGGATACGGGATGGCCATTGATCGACCGGACCTCTTCCGGGTCCCGCATCTCTACCGGAATCTCCTTTCCCTCCCTGAGCTTGAGGTCGAAAGTAGAAATAGGGGCAGCCACGTAGAAGGGGCGGTGGTGATGGGAGGCCAGGACCGCCATGGTGTAGGTGCCGATCTTGTTGGCAAAGTCCCCGTTGGACACAATCCGGTCAGCGCCGACGATCACCAGATCAACCATCTCCTGCGAGAACAGGTACCCGGCCATGTTATCGGTGATCAACGTGAAGGGGATGCCAGCCTGCTCCAATTCCCAGGCCGTGAGCCGGGCGCCCTGCAGCAGAGGGCGGGTTTCCGGCACGTAGACGTGGATCTCCTTGCCAGACTGGTGGGCACAGAAGATCACCCCCAGGGCGGTGCCGGATCCTGCCGTCGCNNAGGGCGCCGGTGTTGCAGTACGTCAACAGGCGGGCCCGCTCCGGGATGATCTGGTTCCCAAAAGTCGCCAGCCGGCGGTCCTGGTCCCTCTGGGCGTCCAGTATCTGCTGGGCGCCCGCCAACAGGACCGCCCTGACCTGCGTCAGATCGTCATCTTTGACCGTTTGGAACAGTTCGGCCATCCGGTCGAGCGCCCAGGCCAGGTTCACCGCCGTCGGCCGGGTCAGGAGCAACTCCCGGGCAGCCTGGTCCAGGTAGTGCTCCAGGTCCTGTTCACCAGGTTCATAATTGAAGGCCGCCAGGAGATACCCAAAAGCGGCCGCAACCCCGATCGCTGGCGCTCCCCTTACTTGCAACCTGGCGATCGCCTCGGCCACCTCCCGGTAATGCCGGCAGGAACGATACGCTACCTCATCGGGCAGCTTGGTCTGATCGAGCAAAAGCAGGCTATTGTCTTCCCAGCGCAGCACATCCATCGAAAATCCACCACTCCAACATCCAACGGCTAACAGCCAAGCACTAAATACTATTCAGTTCCCTGGCTGCCTGAGAGCAGTTGCAGGGCCGGGACTCACTGACGTTTTCCAGCACCGAAAAAATAATCCGGCGCAGCTCCCCCTGGGCCTCGTTCATGGCGGCGACGATCTCCTGGTGGGACAGGGGCCGGCTGGAGATGCCTGCCGCATAGTTCGTGACCAGGGCGATGGTTGCATAGCAAAGCGCCGCTTCCCTGGCCAGCACCACCTCGGGAACGCTGGTCATGCCCACCACATCGCCACCCAGGCTGCGGAACATCCTGATCTCCGCCGGAGTCTCGTAGCGAGGTCCCTCCGTGCATACGTAAGTGCCCCCGTTATGCAGGACTACCTGGATCCTGCCGGCCGACCGGCAGATCTCCTCCCGCAGGCTGGGGCAATACGGGTTGGTGACATCCACGTGCAGCACCCCGGTTCCATTGCCCTCAAAAAAGGTCTGTGCTCTACTCTTGGTAAAATCCAGGAACTGATCGACCAGAACGATCTCGCCCGGCTTCAGGTCCTTCTGCAGTGATCCTACTGCAGCAGTGGCAATCACCTTTTCCACCCCGATCTCCCGCAGCGCCCAGATGTTGGCCCGGTAGTTCACCAGGTGGGGGGGTACGGTGTGCCTGGCGCCGTGCCTGGCCAGGAACACCACTTCCCGTCCCTGATAGACACCAGTTTTGATATTTACCGGGCCATAAGGTGTCGTGGCCGTGACGTCCATTTCTTCGCTTAAGATCCCGGCTTCGTAGAAACCGGTGCCACCGATGATACCGACTTTCATCCTGTCTCCTCCTCGCCGAAAAGCGCTGCCAGAAACTCCTCTCCCGAGAAATCCCTCAGGTCTTCGTTGCCCTCTCCCACTCCCACCAATTTGACCGGAATGCCGAGTTCTTCCTTGATGGCCAGGACGATCCCGCCCTTGGCCGTGCCGTCCAGCTTCGCCAGCACGATGCCGGTCACCTCGGTGGCTTCCTTGAACAATTCCGCCTGCCGGACGGCGTTCTGACCGGTGGTGGCGTCCAGCACCAGCAAGACCTCGTGGGGCGCTCCAGGCATTTCCCGAGAGATGATCCTCCTGATCTTGCGAAGTTCCTCCATCAGGTTCGATTTTGTATGCAGTCGTCCTGCGGTGTCGATGATCAGGAGATCGACCCCTCTTTTGACAGCCGCCTGAATAGCGTCATAAACCACTGCGGCAGGATCCGAACCGGCCTGGTGCTTCACCAGGTCAACACCGGTGCGGCTGCTCCAGACCTCCAACTGCTCGATGGCTGCCGCCCGGAAGGTATCGCCTGCGGCCAACAGGACTCTCTTCTTTTCTTTAACAGAACGATAGGCCAGTTTCCCGATAGTGGTCGTCTTCCCCACTCCGTTGACACCGACCACCAGGTAGACCGTCGGACCCTGGCTGTTGATCTGCAGGGGAGCCTGTACCCCTAAAATATCTCCCATCTTGGAGCGCAGCAGGCCTTTCAACTGACTCGCATCGTTCAGCCCCTGCTTTTTGGCCTCGCTTCGGAGCTCGGCGATCAGGCGCGACGTCGCCGCCACCCCTACGTCCGCCTGCAGCATGACCGCTTCCAGATCCTCGAAGAGTTCCTCGTCGATCTTGCGGGTGACCGCCACCAACTGGTTTACCTTGTCGACGAAATTGTTGCGTGTTTTGGTCAGGCCTTCCTTGAGTTTCGAAAAAAAAGCCACCATTGCTTCATCCTCTTTTTCACAGAATGGATCAGGGGGACGGTTCCCTTGATCCATCAACCTCTTTGTACTATACTATTTTATCACAATTCCAAATAACCGGCTCAATCAGCTACTACTCCTCTTAACTCCCACTTCGAGCACGGGCGGCCGGCCTCTCACCTCTCATTTCCACCGCCACCAGTTTGGAAATCCCCGGCTCTTCCATGGTGACACCGTATAGAGTGTCTGCCACCTGCATCGTCCGCGGACGGTGTGAGATGAGAATGATCTGGGCCTTTTCGGCCATCTTGTACAAGAAATCCGTAAAGCGGACCAAGTTGGACTCGTCAAGGAATGCCTCGATCTCGTCCAGGAAATAGAAAGGGCTCGGGCGTGTCTGAAGCAGGGCGAAAAGAAAGGAGATCCCCGTCAGGGCTTTCTCGCCCCCGGAAAGAAGGGACAGGTGGCGCGGTTTTTTCCCTGGGGGCAGCACTCTCACATCGATGCCCGTGTTCATCAGGTCCTTCTCATCGGTCAGGAACAGTTCCCCCGTGCCACCGTCAAACAGTTCGGCAAATACCGACTCGAAGTTCTGCTTGACCTCTGCGAACAACAGGCGGAAGCGGCTTGCCACTATCTGGTCCATCTCCCTGATCACACCCTGCAGGGCCTTCCGCCCCTCCTCCATATCCTCCCTCTGCTGCATCAGAAAACTATGCCTGTCTACCAGGGCCGCATATTCCCCCGGGGCGGCAAAATTGACCTCGCCGAAGCTCCCCAGCCTTTCCTTGAGAGAGGCGGCCTCCTCCTTCATGCCGATCTCCTCCTGGCGCTCCAGCAAGGCGCCACCGGACACCTGGTCCAGGTCCAACTCCAGTTCCAGCGCCCTGAGCCTGACCTCGTCCAATTGCTCTTCCAGGTGCTGCGCCTGCGTTTCCAGACTGTGCGCCTTCTGTTCGCGCTGCCAATTGAGGTGCTTGATCCGCAAATACCTTTTTTCTTTGGCGCGATAATAGCTCTCTTTGGCGCCGACCTGCTTCCTTCTGAAGTTCAGATCCGATTCGATCGCTGTTTTTCTGGCGATCAGAGTATCCAACTGCCTTCGGGAGCCCTCTGTCTGCTCCTCGTAGCCATTCATCTCCTCAAGCAGGACGATCAGGCAGGACTCGACCTGAGCACGTTCCCGCTGCTGTTCCCCGATCAGGTTGCTTTCCTGCTGAGCTTTCTGCTCGAGATATTTGATCTCCTGATTCTGCGAGACCAGGTGCACCCTGCTTTCGGACAACTGGCCGTTCCACCGGCGCAACTGCTCTTCACAGTCTTTCCTCTCCTGCTCTATCTGAAGGCGCCGCTGTTCCAGCCCGCCCTCGTTCTCCAGCACCATCGCCAGATCACGCCCAGTACGTTCGATCTCCTGGTCGAGATCGCCCCGGCGGTAGTTCTCCTCGTTGCTCTCCAACAGCCATTCCTGGGCGTATTCCTGGAGCCTCTGCGACTCCCGGTTGCAGGCGGATATGGCCTGCTCCAGCTCATTGCGCTCTTTTTCCAGGGCACGACCCGTTGTTTCCAGTTCTCTGATCTTGGCCGTGATCGAGTTCTGCTCCCCGGTCAGTGCGTCCCGCCTTTTCTCCAGCGCTTCCAGCGCCTGTTGACTGTGGTTCCGATCTTCAGACAACTGCGCGATCTCCCGTTTCCGCCTGATCGCAAGCTGCGTCTGCTGATCCTCCCGACCGCCGGTGATCAGGCCACCCGGTTGAACCAGGTCCCCATCCAGCGTCACGGCCCGTACCCTGTAATAGTTGGCTTCTGCAAACTGCCGGGCCTCCTTGAGACTTCTGGCGAAAAAGGTGTGTCCCAGTAAAAACTCGGCCACATTCCGGTACTCGTCCTCGCAGCTTACAAGTTCGGAGCCGCGCCCCAGGATCTCTTCGCCATGAACGTACCTGGGCGGACGTTCCCTTTCCAGCCAACGCTGCACCGCAGTCATCGGCAAAAAGCTGGCCCTGCCAATCTCCTTCTGTTTCAAAAAAGTCAACGCCTGCTGGGCAACCTCCGGCGAGGCACAGACGAAGTATTGGGCGGCCCGCCCCAGGGCGGTAAAGAGCGCGGTTTCATACTCCCGGGAGGTCGTGAACAATTCCTCGACCATACCGAGGATCCCGCTGCAGAAGGCCTCGCCCCTGTCCCTGGCTTGAAGGATCCCTCTGACTCCCCTCTGGTAGCCGTCCCTGTTTTTTTCCGATTCCTGGGTCATCTGCAGGCGGGTCTTGCAGCGCTCGTTCTCCTGGACCTGTTTTTGGATCGCCGGCACGATCTGTTCCCGCTCCCTGCTGATGACAGCCGCTCTCTGCCGCGCCTGTTCCAATTCCGAAGCATTCTCTGCCAGTAAAGCAGTTTTTGTCTTCAGCAACCGGCTTTTTTTCCCGGCCTGTTCCCTGATCTGATCTACCTGGGCAGTATTGTCGGCAGTCTTCTGCCCGAGGTTTTCCTGTTGCCTGCGGGCAGCCTCTTTCTGGTTCTGGAACTCCTTGACCTGGCTGGCCAGCAGGGTCTTCTGGTGGAGCACTTCAAAAAGCTCTCCGTTATTTTTCTCCCACTCACTGTTGACCCGCCGTCTGGTCTTTTCCCCTTCTTCCAGGGTCTGTTCCAACTCCAGGCAGCTCTGCTCGGCCAACACCTTCTGTTCACGGCAACGCTGGTGCTGATTGGCAATCTGCTGCATCTCCGAAGCAATCTCCTGATCCTTCTGAGCGATCACCTGCAGCCGGACATTCAGTTCCGCCTGTCGCAACTGGGAGGATGAATATTTTTCTTCTATCCGGACTAATTCGACCTGCGCCTCCTGAAGCTGCTGCCGGACCTGCCCGGCCTCCTGCTCGCGGGTGGCAAGCCGCTCCTTTCGCTCACTGATGCCCTGATCCAGGTCGCTCAGTTCACGCTCCACCAGGACAGCCCTGGTCAGAGCTGTCTCCTTGCCAGCCTGTAAATCCTCAATGCTTGAGGCGATCGCCTTCTTTTTAGCCGCCGCTTTGGCAAACTGGTTCCCGACCAGCCTCGCTTCCAGCCCTTTCAGCCGCTCCCGAGACTCGTTGTACTGGTTGGCTGCCTTGGCCTGCTCCGCCAGCGGCGCCAACTGCCGGTCCAGCTCATGCACAACATCCTGGAGCCTTACCAGCACGCCCTCGGTCTCTTCCAGCTTGCCCGCCGCATCGGCCTTGCGCTGCCGGTACTTGCCGATCCCCGCCAGTTCTTCCAAGTATATCCGCCGCTCTTCCGGCCTCCGGGAGATGAATTCCTCGATCCGGCCCTGGGCGATGATCGAAAAAGCCGCTCTGCTGATACCACAGGATACAAAAAGCTCCTGGATATCACGCAGGCGGCAGGGCATCTTGTTGATAAAATATTCTCCTTCGCCGGACCTGTATACCCGGCGGGAAATGGAGACCTCATCGTATTCCAGGGGCAGGACGCCCTGGCTGTTATTGAACGTCAGGCTGACTTCAGCCATCCCGTAAGACCGGCGCCGGGAGGTTCCTGAAAAGATCACGTCTTCCATCCGGTAGCCCCTGAGCGCCCTGACGTTCTGCTCTCCCAGGACCCATTGCACAGCCTCGGTGAGGTTGCTCTTGCCGCACCCGTTCGGACCTACAATTGCCGTGATCCCGGGCGCCAGATCGATCTCCACCCGCTCTGCAAAAGACTTGAAACCTTGTATTTCAATGCGTTTTAGAAACATCACGAACTCTTCTATCTAGGTTCTACAATAAATTTGATGGCTGTTCGCTCTTCACCTTCTATGGAAATCTCCACAAAAGCCGGAACAGAAATCAGGTCAATCCCGTTTGGCGCGATAAATCCCCTGGCTATAGCGATCGCTTTTACGGCCTGATTGACCGCTCCGGCGCCGACAGCCTGCACCTCGGCGGTGCCTCTCTCCCTAATCACGGCGGTCAGGGCGCCGGCAACTGATTTCGGGTTCGATCGGGCAGATACCTTGAGCACTTCCACCATCTTTTCCCCCTCTAGTGCGCATCAACTGTTCAATAACAATTCGACTTGGAAATACTGGCTCGTATCAAGTATATTTCGACCGTTAGCTAAAAATTCCTGCTCAAGTTCAGGTCAAAGCGCTCAATATCTGCTTCATTATTATGTTTTTAAAACCGTCTGCGTTTTGGGCTTATACAGGCCTGCTTAGCAATTTTAAAGCGTTCTTGGCGGCCTGTTGTTCCGCCTCCTTTTTGGACTTCCCCCTGCCCTTGCCCAGCATCTCTCCGTTCCAGAGCACCCCGGCGGTAAAGTGCTTGTCGTGGTCCGGCCCAGCCTCGTCGATGATACAATAGGCAAGGGTATCCCCTCCCCGCTGCTGAACCACCTCCTGGAGAGCAGTTTTATAATCCCGGCCGCTACCCCGGGCAATGGTCAACATCTCTTCGCCCAGCAGCAGCAGTAGAAACCGCCGGGCCTGCTGCCATCCCTGATCAAGAAACACAGCACCCGTCAGGGCCTCCAGGGCATCCGCCAGGACCGAGGCCCGCTGCCGGCCGCCTGACAGTTCCTCTCCATGGCCCAGCCGCAAATAACTGCCCAGGTCCAACTGCCTGGCCATTCTGGCCAGGGTCGGTTCACAGACCACCGCCGCCCTCATTCTGGTCAACTGGCCTTCGGGCTCTTCTGGAAAGCGTTGGTAAAAATAATCGGCCACTACCAGGCCCAGAACAGCATCGCCCAAGTATTCCAGCCTCTGGTTGTGATTATTGGCCTGTGGATGCTCAGCCAGATAGGATGGGTGGGTAAGAGCGGTGAGCAGCAGTTCCGGATCCTTGAATAAAACAGCGGCCACCTGCTGCAACTTGTCGAGCATTGACTGCCCTTGCTTGGGTTTTTGCGAACTCGTCATTAATAACTGGCACTAACCTCGAACTTCGAGCAGGCCTTGCTCCTTTTTTAAAATGTGGTTCAACCCTCAAATT
This sequence comes from Peptococcaceae bacterium, assembly GCA_003160265.1. Lineage (GTDB taxonomy): Bacteria > Bacillota > DSM-12270 > Thermacetogeniales > Thermacetogeniaceae > Palsa-1188. The sequence goes on from PLQY01000071.1 coordinate 29,259, forward strand.
TTTTAATGACCAGCACAGCATTATGTCCACCAAAACCGAAAGAGTTGGAGACCGCCACCCTCACTGGACACTGGCGGGCCTGGTTGGGCACGTAGTCCAGATCGCACTCCGGGTCTGGCTGCTCATAATTGATGGTCGGAGGCACCCAGTCCGTGCTGACAGATAGGGCGCAGGCAATAGCCTCAAGGGCGCCCGCGGCGCCCAGGGAATGCCCGATCATGGACTTGATGGAACTAACCGGTACCTTATAGGCGTGGTCCCCAAACACCTTCTTGATGGCCATGGTTTCGATCTTGTCGTTAAGTTCAGTGGATGTGCCATGAGCGTTGATGTAATCCACCCGATCAGGAGAGATCCCGGCGTCTTCCAGGGCGATCCGGATCGCCCTCGCCGCCTCGGTGCCTTCAGGCTCCGGAGCACTTATGTGATAGCCGTCGGCGGTGCACCCGTAGCCGGCCACCTCGCCATAGACCCGGGCGCCTCTCGCCGAAGCGTGTCCGAGAGTCTCCAGCACCAGGACCCCGGCTCCCTCGCTGATTACAAACCCATCCCTGTTCTTGTCAAAGGGTCGGCTGGCACGCTGCGGCTCGTCGTTGCTGGTGCTCATCGCTTTCATGGAACAGAACCCTGCCATGGCAACGGGCACAATGGGTGTTTCGGTGCCTCCCGCCAGAATTACCTCTGCCGCACCCCGCCGGAGCATCAGGTAGGCCTCCCCGATAGCGTTGGCGCCTGAGGCGCAGGCCGTCACCACAGTGAAGTTGGGTCCCTTCGGCCCCAAGCAAATGGCGATCTGGCCGGCAGCCATATTGCTGATGATCATCGGGATGAAAAAGGGACTGATGCGGTTGGGCCCCTTGTTGAGCAAGACGCTATGCTGCTCGCAGAGGGTTTCGATGCCGCCGATCCCGGAGCCGATCACCACCCCGATATTTTCCGGGTCCTCTTCGCCTAACTCCAGCGCTGCATCCCCAACTGCCAGTTTGGCCGCAGCAACACCGAACTGGGCGAAGCGGTCCGTCCTCCTGATCTCTTTCCTATCCAAAAACTGTTCGGGCACAAAATCCTTGACTTCTCCGGCGATCTTGCTGTCGTACAAGGACGAGTCAAACCGCGTCAGACGGTCAATCCCCGACTGTCCCCGCAAAAGCGCTTTCCAATAAGCCTCTTTCCCTATCCCGACAGGAGACAGCACGCCCAGACCGGTAATTACTACTCGCTGCTTGCTCTCCGGCAACATTATGTAATCCTTTCCACCATTTTTGGCTGTGGGCCGCCTCGTTTTAGCTGTTAGCCTTGATATATTCAACAGCAGTCCCTACGGTCAGGAGTTTTTCAGCAGCCTCGTCAGGTATCTCTATGCCGAACGTCTCTTCCAGCGCCATAATCAGTTCCACTATATCCAGGGAATCTGCATTCATCGCCTCGAATGAGGTCTCCAGAGCCACAGCGTTCTCCTCGACGCCGAGTTGCTCAACAATGATCGACCGTACTTTCTCGAAGATTGCCTGATCATTTAAATCCGCCATTCACCTGTCACCTCCTATCTAAATATTTTATCCTGATACTTGGCGAAAGTATGCTTACATAGCCATGCCTCCATCCACGTTCAGAACCTGACCTGTTATATAATCTGCAGCCGGTGACACTAAAAATACCACCGCTCCGGCAACATCCTCCGGAGTGCCGATGCGCCCCAGCGGAATCGTACCCTGCAGTTCATCCTGGGCCTGGGGCGAGATCCGGTCCGTCATCTCTGTCCTGATGTAGCCCGGGGCGACGGCGTTGACATTGATGCCCCGACTGGCCACCTCTCGCGCCACACACTTGGTGAAACCGATGATCCCGGCCTTGGAAGCGCCATAGTTTGCCTGCCCGGCATTCCCGATCACCCCGACCACCGAGGCGAGGCTCACCACGCGCCCGAAGCGGCTCTTCAGCATCCATTTCAGGGCGGCCCGGGTGCAGTAAAAAACGCTGTTCAGGTTGGTGGCCAACACCGCATCCCAGTCCTGATCCTTCATTCTCAGCAGCAACTGATCCCGGGTGATGCCGGCGTTGTTGATCAGGATATCCAGCGACCCGAAGCGCTTGACGACTGAATCCACCATCTCTTCGACTTCTGGCCTCTTGCTGACGTCTGCAGCAACGGGAAAGGCCCTGCCGCCGGCCATTGCAATCTGTTCAACCACGAGGTCCGCCTGGTCGGACTGACCCGGGTAGTGGTTTACGGCAACCGCGGCGCCGTTTTTTGCCACAGCCAAGGCGATGGCACGCCCGATTCCCTGTGAAGCGCCGGTTACAAGCGCAACCCGGTTTTCTAAAAACATTTTAAACAGTCCCCCCAGTTTGCGCAAGCACCTTTTCCAACGTTTTTTCGTCCTCGACATGGCCTACCCGGCACTCTGGCAGGATCCTCCTGATCAGTCCGGACAACACCTGGCCGGGGCCAACTTCCAAATAGTCTCTGAATCCCTCGCTCGCAAGTCTTCTTACCAATTTATCCCAGAACACCGGCGAGCTTACCTGGGCCGCCAGCAGGTCTTTGATAACGTCCGGGCTGGATACCACCTCCCCGGAGGCATTCATTGCCAGGGTGACTTTGGGTGGGGAGAAGGTATACCCTTGCAGAAACAGCCTCAGGTCTTCGCTCACACCGGCCATCAAAGAAGTGTGAAAGGCGCCGCTGACCGCCAGTGTGACAACTTTTCTGGCCCCCCTGCGGCGGGCCTCGGCGATGGCCTCATCCAGGGCCGCTCTCTCGCCGGAGATCACGATCTGGTTTGGGGCGTTGAAATTTGCCGGCTGTACCACTCCTTTGGTTCCGGCCACCAGGCATATTTCCCGTGCCGCCTCCTGCCCCAGACCGATCACGGCAACCATGCCCCCCAGTCCGGAGGCAGCCGCCCGGTCCATCAACTCAGCCCGCCTGATCACGATCTCCAGGGCCGCAACGAAGGGTAGCACCCCGGCGGCGACCAGGGCCGTGTATTCTCCCAGGCTGTGGCCTGCAGCAGCCTGGCAAGTGACGCCGGCCTCCTGCAACACTCTCATGATGGCGATACTTGCCGTAAATACTGCGGGCTGGGTGTACTTGGTCCGACCTAACACCTCTGCCGGCCCCTCGGCGCAAAGCTGCAACAACTGGTACCCGGCAACCTGCCCGGCCTGCTCGAAAACTTCGGCCGCCACCCGGCGGCTCCGGACGAGTTCGATACCCATGCCCACATACTGAGATCCCTGTCCCGGAAAGACGAAAGCCAGACTCACGTCACGACCGCCCTCCCTTTCCACCCCTTTTGCAAGGATTCGACGAGGTTTTCTTTGACTGCTTTAGCTGTATAGCGGATGGCATTTTTAATGGCGCGGGCGCGGGAGGAGCCGTGGCAGATCACACTCAACCCGTTTACACCGAGCAGCGGCGCCCCCCCGTATTCTGCATAGTCCATCCTGCGAAAAATGTCGCCGAAGGCTGGCTTCACCAGCATACCACCAAGCATCCGCAGGGGGTTCCGCTTCAATTCATCCCTGATCATTCCGGTAAGGGTGGAGACAATCCCCTCGGCCAATTTCAGGGCAATGTTGCCGACAAAACCGTCGCAGACGATCACGTCCACGTCGGCAGTCAAAAACTCCCGCCCCTCGACATTGCCGGCAAAGTGCAGATCCCCGGCCCCAGCCAGGGCTTGATGGGCCTCGATGACCGCTGCGGTTCCCTTGGTAGCCTCACTACCCACACTGAGCAGGGCAACCCTGGGGTTCCCGATGCCCAGCACCTGCCTGGCATAATGGCTGCCCAGGTAGGCGAACTGAATCAGGTGGCTCGCCTTGCCATCGACATTCGCCCCAGAATCGATCAGCACCTTGGGCCCCTTTGGAGACGGAAATACGGTAGCAATTCCGGGGCGTTCGACACCGGGCAGCCTTCCGAATTCGAAAAATGCTGCTGCCATCTGAGCTCCGGTATTGCCGGCCGAAATGACGGCGGTTGCCTCGCCCTCCTTAACCAGCCTGGTAGCCACGACCAGTGAGGAGTTCCTTTTCCTCCTGACTGCGGACGCCGGATGCTCATCCATGAGGATGACTTCTTCAGCGTTTCTTATGGTGATTGCCTCGCTGGGATAGCGATACTTTTTCAGTTCTGCCTCTATCAACTCCTGGTGGCCGACCAGGATCACCCGGGCAGCAAAATCACTGTTAACCGCGTCGACAGCACCCTTTATGACCTCCACCGGGGCATAATCGCCCCCCATGGCATCAACGGCAATGCTCACAGGTCATTCATCTCCTTAGCCACAACGGTAAAACGGCCCCTCAAGACTTCTTCGCTGCCTACTTTGGAGTTCACCTTGATGACAAAACTCTTGCCCTTCTGACCCACGATCTCGGCATGGGCCACCACCTTGTCCTTTAAAAAAACAGGGGTCAAGTAGCGCACAGAGGCGCTGCCTGTCAACACCACGTCTGCATTGATCAGCGCCACCGCCAGAGAATTGGCCTGAGCGAAGAGGTAATGCCCGCGCAGGATCTTGGTCTTGGAAAACACCATATCCTTTTTGACCTCGAGGACTGTTATGCCTCTTTTGCCTACATCCAGCTCCAGTATGTCACCGATCAGCTCACCCGCGCCCAGTGAACGGATCTGGCCGTAAAACTGCTCGGCGACGTCCTTGGTCCTTACCCGCAGTTCTGGAATACCCAGCTCCAAGCGGTCCAGGCGCACGGTGGGGACGCTCACGAACAATAATTCCGCCAACTCCTCATCGGTGAGAAACGGGTTCTCCTGCAACTGGCTTACCATGGCCTGCTGTCTCTCCAGCTTCTGCCGGTTTCTCTTCAAAACCACCACAATCCCACTCCTGCAGATTTCTTGTTTTGAATAAAATATTAACGGAGCCGCGCCCGGAGGCCTGGGCCTGGCTATAGTTTGGCGCCAGGTCTTCTATATAACCTATTCTTATTACCTAGTAATAATAAATAGTATAATGTACCAAAATAAAAAAGGCAAGCGGGTTTGGCCCTCACTTGTCTTAACAATCGTTAGCCGTTGGCCTTCAGTAGTTGGAACCCGCATGCAGGCCTGACTTTTTTTGTTGGCCCGGCACTCAAAGACTAGATTGGTCAGGTTCTTCTCTACTTCTCCAGAACCTCCAACTCGCGGTAGTAACCACATGCCTGGCAGACCCGGTGCGCCATTTTCGGTTCGTGGCAGCGCGGGCAGGCGATCACAGCCGGACTGGCAAGCTTGATCTCGGATCTTCTCTTATTTTTCCGAGATTTCGATGTTCTACGCTTGGGTACACCCATGTCCTCACCCCCATTAATCTTTCAACTGCTTTAAGTATTCACCCAGGCCGGCCAGCCTCGGGTCCGGCGCCTGCGGGCCGCAACCGCAGTGCTCTGTATTGAGATTGCACCCGCAAGAGGGGCATAGACCCTGGCAGTCCGGATGGCAGACCGGCTTCATGGGCAGCACCAGGACCAGGCTCTCGATGATGGCGTCCCTGAGGTCGATCTGTTCCCCGCCGTAGATCCGTCCGGTATCGTCCGGGTCGCCCTCTTCGACGCTGCCTGCAGCATAATAGATCTCCTCGAAGGAGGCGCCGATGGGGACGGTAAAGGTCGTCAGGCAGCGACTGCATTCCAGATTGACTTTAGCTTCGATGCTGCCCTTGACGTAGATCTTGCCACCGACATTTGTTGCCTGTCCCTCTACCAGCACCTCAGTAAAAACGAACAGGTCGCCCCGGAGCTCGATCTCCAGGCGGGAGTCCCTGCCGGTGAATTCTTTCTCGTTTCCGCGCCCGCTGTGGCAGGCACCCGGCCTGCGCAGGTCGCCGACTTCTAACAACACGCGCACCGCCCCCAATCAACCATTCCACATTATACCGGCGGTGAATGGGGATGTCAATCAAGAGGGGAAGGTCCGTCTCACCTTCCCCTCACTATCCTTATCGAATCTTCAGCGATCTATTGACCGGGAACCTTGGCCTGGGCCTTAGCCATCGCCGGCTTCTTCTCGAGCTGCTTAGCCAATTCGGCATCCCGCTGCAAGTTCTGGTAGGCCGGGTCCTGGAAGGAGTACTTGAAGTTGGTGTGCACATCGTAGGTTCCGTTCAAGATGGCGACCGTGTCTTCCACGATGATCAGCTCCTCGTCGGTGGGAATGACGAAGATCTTGACCTTGGAATCCGGCGTTGAGATGTCGGATTCCATGTTCCTGGTGCGGGCCAACTTGTTCTTCTCCGGGTCAAACTTGATGCCCATAAACTCCAAGCCCTCCATGGCCTTGGCCCGGTGGTCAGCCGCCATCTCGCCCACACCGGCCGTCCAGACCAGGGCATCGATGCCGCCGACAGCCGCCGCATAGGCGCCGATGTACTTCGTGATCCGGTAGCACTCCACTTCAAAGGCCAGTTTCGCCCTGGCATCGCCTTTCTCCATGGCCTCGAGCACGTCCCGGCGGTCGGTGTACTGTCCGGTGATGCCCAGCAGCCCGCTCTTCTTGTTCAGGATGGTGTTGCCCATCTCTTTGGGCGAGATATTCTCTCTCTCCATCACAAAGAAGTCCAGGGCGGGGTCGTGGTCGCCGGCGCGAGTGCCCATGACTAAACCCTCGAGCGGGGTGAAGCCCATGCTGGTGTCGAAGGAGAGACCCTTCTTGACGGCGTTGGCGCTCACGCCGTTGCCGATGTGCAGGCTGACCAGGTTGACGTCGAAGGGGTCCTTGCCCAGCAGCACCGCCGCCCGCTTGGCCACGTACAGCAGGGAGGTGCCGTGAAAGCCGTAGCGGCGTATGCGGTACTTTTCATACCAGGCATAGGGTACAGCGTACATGTACTGCGGAGACAGCATCGTCTGGTGCCAGGCGGTGTCCATCACCGCCACGTGGGGCACGTCCGGCATCAGTGACTGGGCGGCCTCGATGCCGAGGATGTTGGGCGGATTGTGCAGGGGCGCCAGGTTCTGCAGCTCCTTGAAGGTATTCAGCACTTCCGTGTCAATCTTGACCGACTTGGCAAACTTCTCACCGCCGTGCACCACCCGGTGTCCGACAGCGTCAATCTCCTTGACGCTCTTCAAAACGCCGTGCTCCGGGCTCACCAGCAGGTCGAGGATCAGGTGCACCGCTTCCGTGTGGGTCGGACAGTCGTGCTCGATCTTGGCGGCCTCTCTTCCCGGCACTTCGTGCATGCAGAAGGAATCCCCGATGGTCACACGCTCGACGATACCCTTGGCCGTAATCTCCTTCTTGTCCCAGTCGTAGACCAGATACTTGGCAGAAGAACTGCCGCAGTTCAAAACCAGAACCTTCATGTTTCTTCCCCTTCCCTTTTTATAATATGTTATTGCCTTCAACGATTGCCTTAGTATGGATTCATGGCCTGAACCGCCACGATGGCCGACACGTTGGCAATATCCTCGGCTTTGCAGCCGCGTGAGAGGTCATTGACCGGCTTGGCCAACCCTTGCAGCAGCGGGCCATAGGCCTCTGCGCCGGCAAGGCGTTCCGTCAACTTATAGGCGATGTTTCCGGCGTTTAGGTCCGGGAAGATCAAAATGTTGGCCCGTCCCGCAACCGGGCTCCCCGGCGCCTTCTTACGCCCGACCTCCGGAATGAGGGCGGCATCCCCCTGCAGTTCCCCGTCGATCAGCAGGTCCGGGCGCTTCTGGTTGGCGATCTTGGTAGCCTCGATCACCTTGTCCACGATCGGATGGGTGGCGCTGCCCTTGGTGGAATAGGAAAGCATCGCCGCCCGGGCTTCTGGCACGCCAAAGATGTTCTTTATTGTGATGCAGGTGGTGATGGCGATCTCCGCCAACTCTTCCGCGGTGGGGTTCGGGTGTCCGCCGGAATCCGCATAGAGAAGGAAGCCATTTTCGCCGTATGGGCAGTTGGGGATGATCATGGCGAAATAGGCCGAGGCAATGGAGATCCCCGGCGCAGTCTTGATGATCTGGTAGGCCGGCCTTTCAACGTCGGCAGAGGTGTTGACGGCCCCAGCCACCATCCCATCGGCATCGTCGAGTTTGATCGCCATTATCGAGAAGTAGAGCTTGCTCTTTAAAAGCTGCCTGGCATCATCGATCGAGGCGATCTTGCCTTTCCTGATCTCAAAGAGCTTCTTCGCATACTCGTCGATCCGGTCGAATTTCTCGTGGTCCAGCACCGGTATGCCGTCGATGTTCACGCCAGCTTCCTTGGCCTTCTTTCTAACCTCGTCCTCCTTCCCGACCAGAACAATTTTGCCCAGTCCTGCCTCCTTAACCAGTTCCGCAGCCCTGAGAGTGCGTTCATCTTCCGTTTCCGGCAGGTAAACTGTCTTTTTTCCCTGGCGTGCCTTTTCCCAAACATACTCCATAATAGCATTCTTGGGTGCAAACTTCGCCATCGCTTTCCCTCCCTGAAAGAATAATTTGACTTAATTATATATCAATATCCTTTTTTTTGAAATACATCCACGAAAGAAAGACCCAGCATCACTCCCTTCAGGAAGTGACTACAAAACAGAACCCTAATAAATCATGCTTTCCTCTGCTAAATTACACCACCCCTTTCTTGAGGTCTATTTTCTACAAGAGGCTTGTATAATCCTTCCGAGACCAAGTTTTTTCTTGAAGAACCCCGCGAAAGAGGGAATTATTCTTGTTCAACCCAGCACTCAATGAAATCAATAAACGCAACGATAAAACAAAAACCCACGATAAGTCCAATGCTCAACGGATAGCGCATTATTTTGAGTGCTGGATCTGGATTCTCGCCTGTCTGGGTTTCGGGATCGGGATTATCCATTACCCGACGGTGGTATTTACCGCTGCCCGGCGCGGCCTGCTGACCTGGTGGGAGATCGTGCTGCCCAGCCTGATGCCCTTTTTTATTGTCAGCGAACTGCTAATGGGCCTAGGCTTCGTTTCTTTGCTCGGCGCCCTGCTGGAACCGGTCATGCGCCCGTTATTCAAGCTTCCTGGCAGTGCCGGTTTCGTCATCGCCGTGAGCTACACCTCCGGTTTTCCGCTCTGCGCCGTGCTCACCTCCCGCATCCGGAGCGATCATCTCTGTACCCGAAACGAGGGCGAGAGGCTGCTGGCTTTTACCAGCAACGCCAGTCCATTGTTCATGCTGGGGGCGGTCAGCGTCGGAATGTACAGAAATCCGGCGTTCGGTCCTTTAATCGCCGGCATTCATTACCTTTCAAATTTACTCTGTGGAATACTTCTCCGATTTATGTCACAGCCGCATGCCGGCCTGAAACCGGACGAACGGCGAACACAGGGCCTGGCGCCAACGGTGTATTCATCGTTGCGGGCTTCACGCCTCGAAAAGCAGAACTTCGGGTCGCTGCTGGGTGAAACAGTGCATAAAACCAGCATCACCTTGCTGACAATCGGAGGGTTTATCACGATCTTCTCGGTGCTCATCGGGATCATGGAGGCGGCGGGCTTCTTCACTACGCTCATCACTGCGCTGACCCCGCTTGCGCAACTGTTCCACATCGATGCCAGCCTCTTGAGAGCGCTGATGTACGGCCTGTTTGAAATCACCATCGGTATCAACGAGACGAGCAGGAGTTCGGGCAGCTTCGTCCAGCAGTTGTTGGTGATCGAAGCGCTGCTGGCATGGAACGGGCTTGCGGTGCAGGCACAGGTCGCAGGAATGATGGTGGGGAGCGACCTTCGCCTCTGGCTCTACCTGTTGACCAGGTGCATCCAGGTGCCCATAGCGGTACTGATCGCTTACCTGGTGACTCTGCTGCCGGTCGGGGATTACCTGACGCACCCGGCCCTGGCTGCGGGGACTGCGGCGTCCTGGTTTCCCTGGGTATCCGGAGCATGCGTGCCGGCAGGAATTGTCCTGGCGCTGTTTACCGGATACACAATCAATAAATGGTGGTTCCGGCTGAAAAATATCATCATCATCCGTTGAGCGTCATCCTCCGTTGACTGCCTGCTGCCGTTCTCTCTTCAGTTGGCTCAACTCTTCCCGGCCGCTGCGGATTATGGCCAGGTTCTGCTCAAGGTTGGCCTCCAGGTTGCTCATGATGTCATCGGCGTACCGGGCGGCGTTGTTCTTGATCTCATAGGCTATTCGCCGGCTCTGGGCCACAATCTCTTCAGCAGCCTCCTCGGCGCGCTTGACCACCTCGCTCTCCCTGGTCAGGCCCTCGATCCGCTGGTTGGCCTCTGCCAAGGCGCGCTCCACATCTACCCGGGCGTCCTCCATCAAATGTTCCCGGTCCTTGACCATCAGCCTGGCCTGGCGGAGCTCCTCCGGAAGCAACGACCTGATCTGGTCGATGTAATCCAACAACGCTTCTTCGCCCACCAAAACCTTGTCGGTCATCGGCACGCGCCTGCAGCCTTGAATGTGCTCTTCCAGTTCTTCCAACAGCTTGAATACATCCTTGGACATATCCACAGGCTCCCCTCTCACTTCTGGAAGTTCGATGTTCGAAGCGCGCCCGCAAGCGACGGTACCGGGTCCGCGCCATGCCCACCGGACAAGGCGCCGGACGCGTTCGATTATTTCCACGCCTGGATGAGTCCGCTCGGATGCCGACTCTCTCGATGTTGGAAGTTCGACATCCGATGTTCGATTAGTGGGAAATTGATTTGCTCCGCAAGTTCCGCAATTGGATTCGCACTTTTCTTCGCTGTCCGAGGCCAGGTGTTCGATTAGCTTTCCCTTAGAATCTCGAACCTCCAACTTCGAAATATCCTTACTCATCACGCAAACCATGCAAGGCGAATCGCTCTTGAAGATGCCTGGCTACCTGATCGGAAACCAGCCCGCCGATATCGCCCCCAAGGCTGGCAATTTCCTTGACGATGCTCGAACTCAGGTAAGAGTATTTGGGTTGAGCCACCAGAACGACCGTTTCTATCTCCGGATCGAGCTTCCGGTTCATCAACGCCATCTGGAACTCACTCTCGAAATCGGAGATGGCGCGCAGTCCACGCACGATAATCCGGGCATCTTCCCGCTTCACAAATTCGGTCAACAAACCCTTGAAGCAGTTTACATCCACGTTCGGAAGCCGGGCCGACTCCCGGGCGATCATCTCCACCCGCTCTTCCATGGTAAAGAGGGGCTGTTTGCCCGGGTTGAGACAGACGGCCACGATCACCCGGTCAAAGACTGCAGCCGCCCTTTCGATGATGTCCAGGTGCCCATAAGTTATCGGGTCGAAACTGCCCGGATAGACAGCTATGGTCATTTCAATGTCCTCCTCCGCATCCGGGCTAACGCCCGGTCTAAAAAATACGGAGCGCATGTCTGGATTAATTCTGTTCTCCCCGGCCGAGGAAAAATCTCAACACGCTATCCCCATAAGTCCTGGTCCTGATCGGGGCGATCCCCGCCGCAACCTCTTCTCCTACATAACTGCGCGTGACGATCAATGCGTCAGACGCCATTATTTCAAGTTGCAACAGCCTGTCCAAGGTCGGCGCCACCAGGCTCTTCCTGAAAGGAGGGTCGACGAAGGCCAGACTGTATTTAGCCCCCTCCTTTTGCAACTGAGTCAGAGCCTTCAAGACATCTCCAACATAAACCCGCCCCTGTGAAGTAAAACCCGTAATAGCCAGATTGTCCCTGATCAGGTCGGCTGTCAGAGGGTCTTTCTCTACAAACAGCGCCTGCCTGGCCCCACGGCTCAAGGCTTCGATGCCGATGCTTCCACTGCCGGCAAACAGATCGAGGAAAAGAGCATCTCCCACCCTCAAGGCCAGCATATCAAAGAGGGCCTCCTTGATGAAGTCCGTTGCCGGACGGAGATCCATCGTCTTTCTGGTTTTCAGCCTCCTGCCCTTCGCAACGCCGCCAATTACCCTCAGTCCACGCACAAAATCTTGCTCCCGCCTGTCAAAGCTTCTGAGAAATTATAGCACAAATAACTTGAAAATACCTATCAGCTTAGGAATTTAGATTATTTTAAGAACTTTTTCAGGCAACACAATGTCATATATTACCAATATTTTATTTGTATAAATACGTGCAGTTTGTACAAAATAGGTAATGGCTAAAGGGTCTTCATGAGAAAGGAACTTGATACCAGACCTGCAAAGACGCAGCAAGGATTACAGTTGACCTTTCTCGTGAGCTCTTTCCTCCAGTTTCTCCTCTCCCACGTCATTGAGTGCGTCTTTACTTCGGTGAGCGCACTCAGTGACGACGCCAAACCGAACCATAAGCCCGTTGCTTATGGTTTTTTTATTTCCGGAGCCAGCAGCCTGGTCCCATACCCGCGCTCCTGCAATATTCCCCCGATCTTCTGCAACGCTTCCTTGATACCGTTGATTGTTGCTTCCAGGCTTATACCGGTGCTGGAGACCCGCACGCCAGTCCGGTGCAGGAGGTACTGGCGTCCCCGTTCCATGTCCTGCAGTTCACCCCTCAGCCGGTCTAGTTCCTTCATCAGATTTTCGGTTGTCATCTGGGAATAACGCTGGTCTTTCGTCATCAGTCTCCGCGTTGCTCCTTCCTCCCGGTTAACCACAGATGACTACCCGCTCNNCCGCTCTAATGCCCCCGCTTCATATGGGCGTGAATACTCATGATAAAATAAGCGGCCTCCGGGGTATCGAGCCCCTTCAGCCGCTACGCCTTATATCCCCATATCTGAAGAAAGGGGCTTTACCGCGCGTCTTCTAAGTCCAGATCTTTATGCCTGAACCTGCTCCAGGATAACCTTGTGGTCGACCAGGCTCAGCTCCTTGAT
>PLQY01000032.1:0-16206 GCA_003160265.1 Peptococcaceae bacterium
CAGATAGATCATCTTCACAGATCCCCTCTATAGTTCCTCGCCCTTGAAAACCTATTTCGGCCATTTTCTGCCGCACCGTACCCGGCGGTGCCGGGTCCAATGGACATGGCGCGCCACCTTGATTGTGAGTGTAGCGAACCGTGCCCGGCGGTGCCATGTCCAGTGACATGGCGCGGACCCGGCACCCGGGTGCCCTTTGGACGCAGGCGCGGCGCCCGGACAGACCTGATGTTCCCCGGCACTCAACCCAGCGCTATCTCCGACCTCTGACTTCTTGCCTCTGGCTTCTGTTTGACGGGTATCCGTCCCTGGAACAGGTACCGGGTCAGGGAGAAGCGATCGAAGACCAGCTTCGAGAGGATGATGGGCGTCACCAAACCGATCAGGGCTGCCACAACGTTGCCATAGCGGTAGTGGTACTCAACCAAGAGCACGGTATTGATGGGAACATGAAGATACACCACCGGGAGGGCGACATTGCCCATCAGGGTTACAGCCCGTCTCAGCCTGCTTCGGGCCAAGACCTGGCTCATTCCCAACAGCGCCACTGCCATCACCATGGGGATCAACAGGTCCAACAACAAGTGCTGATAAACCACGTACTTCAGATTGAGCACATAATTCATCAATCCTCTGTAATCGACGGCGATCAGCAGCACGGAAAGGGTGACGGTAACCAACGTGACCCGCAGGGAGATGTCTGCAAGCAATTTCTTGCAGAAATAGCCGATGGCATAATAAACAACAGCTATCAAGGCCACATCCAGGTTCCAGGGTACAAGCGGGGGATGGCTAATCATCAGCCAGGACTCTATATGGGCCAGCAAGTAGGCAACCGCAACGGCCACCATCACCAGGCGGCTGTCTTTGCATACCAGGTTGATGAGGGCAAAGAGGACCTGGGCAGCGAACAAGCAGGTAAAGAACCAGAAAACCGTGTAATAAACACCTGGAGCCCGGCCGCCCAACAGCACATCCCGCAAGTCTTTCAAGACAAAGCTGGCATCCAGGAAGTGCAGGTAGCGGTAGACATAGACGTACCTGACCAGGGTTACCAGAACCAGGTAGGCGCAATAGGGAACCAACAACTGCCGGCTCCGCCTGGAGAGCCAGGAACGCAAAGACGACCATCCGTCCGGAAGGTTGCACAGATAACCGCTGAGCAGAAAGAAGACCGGCATGTGAAACCAGTAGATGTATTTGGTATAGACGGCGGGGCCGACCGGATGCCCGACCACTACCAGGATCAGAGCAAGAGTCTTGGCCATATCTACCCAGACCTGGCGCTTGGAACTTTCCGCCATGGGCCACCTCTCATCTGAAAAGTGAGACAGAAAGCTGGATGCCGGCTTCCTGCCAGTCCGATCTGCCGGGATCAGGGTAATTATACTATTCATTGAGCAATTTCGCGCCAGAATTTCATCCGGCCAGCCAAGTCTTCTTCAGCAATCAAACCCAGAACCCCGGGACAGCCCCGGGGTTCTCTCGTCACCATGTGGTAAATCTATTTGTTTCCCGTCACACAACCTAGTTAATACCCACAAGAAGCAGGATGAGGATCAGAAACAGCACGAATACCAGTTGGGTGCTCCATCCTCCGACTCCAGCACCAACACCAACACCAGCTCCCATTTAAAAAACCTCCTTTCAAGACGGTCTGCAAATCTGCAGAGTACTTAGATTTCATTCCATACTATTCCACCCCAGATTGAAATGTGCCCCCCCATGTTTCTAAAAAATGCAGGCCTCTTCTTCGCCACACAGAGTTTGCTCACCCGCCGGAGACTTACGGCATATCATGGGTTATTAGTCAGGCTGAGCAGATACATAAAAATTCCCAAAGTAGGTGAGCACGATCGAAATCATCTCCTGCGATCCGGGCAGGTACATCTCCTTTTGCCGGGATATCTACAGGGACGATCCATTTTTTCGGGACTCCGGGTTGACCAACGTGCTGAGGATGATCTTTTACGGCAGGGAGCCCTGCTTCAGACAGGCGGAGATCACTCCGGTGATGGTGGGCAGAAACGGGAAAATCCTGGCCGCCTGCCTGCTGATCACAGACCAGTCACAGCCTGATATGCTGCAGTTCTCCTATTTCGAAGCCCGGGAAGACTGTCAGCCGGCGGTGGACCTCCTCATGGCAGTTGCCGTAAACCTCTGTAAAAAGAAAGGGATGCCCAGAATCGTGATCGGGTTGGACAGCATGGTCGGCGTTCTCGTAGACCGCTTCGACTGCATGCCCTGCTACGGCTCCCGCTATAATCCAGCCTATTATCCGGAATACTTAGGCAAATATGGCGCCAGGGAATACCTGCTTGCCTCTTATCTGCTCGAACTGCACCGGGACATCCTGGCCAGGGAACAAAAAATCCTGAAACGGCTCGGCAAGAGGTTCACCTGCCGGACGGCCAGTTGGCGCCACCTCGGACGGGAGGCCGCCATCTACACCTATTTGAAAAATCGCTGCTTTACAGGCCAGCCCTTCTTTACGACGGGTTCTACAGAGGTGAACCACCGGATGCTCAGCAGCTATCATACCCTCATGTCCGGTCACAACTTGCTCATCCTGGAGCGCGGCGGCGCCCCTGCCGGATACCTGCTCTGGTTTCCGGATTACAACCAACTGCTGACTCCCGGGGACGTCATGGACCAGGATACCTGCCGGAGGTACCGGATGCGAGGCCACGAGATCGATAAGCTCACGATCTCGGAAATCGGGGTTCTCCCTGAATACCAGGGCTCCGGAGCGATTCTCGTCCTGTTCGACTATTTCCTGCAGTTGACCGGAGGCAGCTACGACTGGTGTGAAACCGGATGGATCCTGAACGAAAACATCAAATCGAAAGGCTTCGGGATCAGGTGGGCCGATTCGGAATACAAGCACTACAAGATCTTTGAAATCGAGGTCTAAACATAACAAGAGGCCGGGCTGTAAGCCCGGATGCGGAGGAAGCGGGGGCATTAGAGCGGGTAGTCATCTGTGGTAAATGCTACGGTTTCCCCGGAAACTCCTGCACATCCTTCCAATAGGCCTGCAGCAACCGGTAATCCTCTTCAGTATCGATATCCAGGGAAGCGAGCCCGGGACAACCCGGTATCACCACCACCTGCCGACGATACCTGGCCATAAGCTGCCGCCCGCCTGTATCGCCGGTCAACTGCTCCAATTCTTCCTTCAGGCTGATGTCAAAAATCGCTGGCAACCCGGTCTCCGGCCTGACGATCAGAGCGCCCATCTCCTTAAAAACAGTGATCACCTGATCGATAAACTCAGGTGGGATCAGGGGCTGATCACCAGCCAGGAACAGGATACCCCTGGCTTCCGGGCTCACGGCGGCAGCCCCTGCCGCCACCGAACTTCCCTGCCCGGTGGCATACTGCGGGTTAAAAACGCGCCGGACCGGACGGTCGAGCGTCACCTGCTCGATCTCCCGCCGGTGGGCGCCCAGGACGAGGATGACCTCACCGACCCGGGCGCGGGAGACGTGATCGATCACGTGCTCCAAGACGGTCTTGTTCCCCAGTCGCAGGAGTTGCTTGGGCCGCCCCAGCCGGGTAGACAGGCCGGCAGCCAGGATCACCGCCGAGATCACGGCAGCACCTCCAGCACGGGATCGCCCAGGACGGCGGAAGTGACCAGGACCCTTTCCATTGACTGCGACAGGCGCCCGGCAATCTCCCTGGCCTTGCCAAGCAGTTCCGGGCGGTCCCCCTTGTTGACGGCAGCGATGAACCTGCTGTACGGGGCGGCCTGCCTGGCCAGTTCCCGATAACAACTGACTATCTTCAAAATGGTTGACCCGGTGACCGCCGAGCCGGGATCCTGCCCCGCCATCTCCGCAGCCAGGCGCCACCGGTGCACGTACTGCTCCGTGAGGGGGGCACCCAACGCATCGGCTCCAACGACGGTAACGACACTGGCAGCCCTGGAAGGCAGCACCGGCTCATGGGGTGCAGGAGCTTTCAGGGGCTTGCCCCGGGCGCCGTCCGCTTCGACCAGGATGCTGTCAAACAGGCCGGCCCTGTGGATGGCATTCAGGGTCTCACCGCTCAGACCCACGACCTTGCCATCCTTCGTCAACCCGGCGCCCGCGGCCAACATCCAGCCTCCGGCTGTGCCGGGCACAGCAGGAACCCCACCCGTTCCGGGTACCCGGCAGGCGCGGGCGCCCCGGACGCAGTCAGGGCGGGCATCGTCCAGCCTTCCCAAAAGTTTGCCCTCGTCCCGCTCCAGGACCAGTTGACCACAACTCTGAAGCTGTCGGGCAAACATCCTGGTGCTGGTGGTCACCAACACCTTCTGGTTTCGCAAGGCGCACTCGGCCGCCAACTGAAGCATCAGGCCGGTTTTTCCCCCGGCGCCAACAAAACAGACCAGTTCTCCATCCTCGAGTTCGAGGGCATCGAATAGCTGCATCATCGCTCCTTCACCGCAAGGGGCTGATCCTTCCAAGCATCAGGACAGCCTCCAGCACCCCACCGGCAATCGCCCGGGCCTTGTCGGATATGGTGTAGCAGAATTCCACCCGGTGCCGGGGATCCACGTCCCCCATCTTCTGGCCCCGCCTCACGGTCACACCGTCACGGATCAGCCCCCGCAGCGCCCCACCGATCGGCGCCGTTACTGGACAGCCGCCCACCATACCAAGGGTCTCCCCCGCCTCCACCAGGCTGCCGATCACTGCCACGGCCTCGAAGACTCCGTCCGCCGGCGCTTTGATCAGGCGTTCCCTACCGTAACCGGCGACCAGCCCCGGGGTGCCGGTGTCCGGCTCGGCGCCGCCCCTCAGGATCACCCGCCCGAGATCGTGCCCCCGGTTGGTCTCCACCACCGCGTGGACGTCGACCCCGGCTGTAAAACCCGGGCCGAGGCCGATCACCAGCGGGGCGTCGGTGATCCTGGTGCCGGTATTGCTCTTGGCTATGATGGCATCCACCACCACTGCCGGCTCCAATTGAATCGCTACTTCCGACCGAGGGTCGATCAGCACCGGGATCTCGCCCCCGGCCAGGATCGCCCGCGCCTCGGGCAATCCGGCCGCCAACCGGGCGGTGATGCCTTCAACTTCGTGACACTCGTCAAACACGGCCTCGGCAAAGGCTACCGGGCGGCGGATCACTGTAGGCCAGGCAATCTCCGTCATCACCACCGGGAAACCGGACCGGTACAACCGGTGCGCCACGCCTGTGGCCAGGTCCCCGGCTCCTCTTACCAATACCAAGTTCCTCATCAGACCAATCTCTCCAAAAAAACATCCATGACGCCGCCGCAGGCCATCCCGTCGGCATCCACATCGGCATCCATGGTGACGGAAAACAATCTGGCCGCCAAACCGCGCCCGTCCCGGCGCCGTGCCCATCCCGGGTACCCGGCAGGCGCGGCAGGCGCCCCCCCCGCGCCCTCTGGCGCCGCTNNTGCAGGCACCCCCCCGGTGCCCTCTGGCGCCGCTCCGGAGTCGAACAACATCATGGCCTCGCTGCGCACGGCCGCCTCCCCGCAACCGCCCCCGATCGTCCCCCGGACGCTGCCGTCCGGCGACAGCAGCATTTTCGCCCCCGGTTTGCGAGGCGTGGAGCCCCTGGTGCGCACGACAGTGGCCGTCACCACCGGCTGCCCCAGTTCGACACATTCCAACACGTCGGCGAGGTACTGCCACTGCTCGTTGGTGGAGTTCGGAGGCAGCGGATAGTGGCCGCGGCCGCACCGGGCCTCGATCAACTGGGCGGTGATGCTGATGGCGATCTCCGCCGGGGTCTCGGCGCCGATCTCCAGTCCGATCGGCATGAACACCCGGTTCACTTGCTCCTCGGAGAAGCCGTTGGCCATCAGGTGCTCCCGCACCAGTTTAATCCGGCGCCGGCTGCCGATCATCCCCACATAGCCGGGTTCTTCGGGCAGAACCTGTTTCAGGCACTCCAGGTCATGCTGATGGCCCCTGGTAACGATCACCACGCTGGTCCCGGCGTCGAACCGCTGCCGGGACAGAGCCAGGCTGAAATCGTCGCACACCACCGATTGTGCCCCCGGAAAGCGCTGTCTGTTGGCGAAGGACGGGCGGTCATCGACCACCGTGATCTCGTACTCCAGCAGAGAGGCGATCGCCACCAGCGGCTGGGCGATATGCCCGCCACCCAGCACCAGCAAGCGGGCAACCGGATGTACTGGTTCCACAAAGACGCTGGCTGCCCCACGCGCCCCGGTGATCTCTAAAAACTGCGCCTTTCGCTGCAGCAGAAACTCCGGCGCCTGTTCCCGCATCATCGCCGTCAGCACAGCATCACCCAGATCACCAAAAATTCCGGACCCGGTAATCAGGAGTTTGCACCCCAGCAGGTCTTCCTGCCCCCTTGCAGACGCCACCACAGTCGCCAGGGCGATCCGCTCCCGCTCGGACACTGCTTGCCGCAACTGCTGATACAACTGNNTTCAGGAGGTAATCATTCAGGGTAGTCCATCAGGAGAGCTTGACATCACCATGAGATGCCAGATCCTCGTGACAATATACCATATTTTCAATATTAGACAAGCATGGGCCCCGCGCCCTCTTGCGGGTGGGTCATCGGGTATACCGCAAGGCCTTCCCTGCCAACGAAGCCTACGAGCTGATCATGACCTATGGCGACCACGACTTCAAGATGCGGCTGGTCCAATTGTTCGCAACCTGTGTCTGCCCCTACCCGGTTGACACCCTGGCGCTGTTGAGCACAGGGGAAATAGGACAGGTGACGGCCAATAACCGCAACTTGCCATTCCGGCCGGTGGTCACCATGATCGAGTCCAAGGAACAGGTTGACCTGGGCAAGGAACTGTCGGTCGTGGTCAAGCGGGCGCTGGCAGATGATGACGCCAAGGCCGCCCTGATCCGCTATGCGCTTTCGAATAAAGTGCTGAGTGCTTAGTGCACTCGGCACTTAATAATCGTCCAGGAAGGAGTGATGCTGGCCATTTTTCTGCCAGCCCAGGATACAATCCATGTTGACGTTCTGGGCAGCCTTGAAGATAAACTTGTCAATGTCCTTGAACTGCTTGCCCAGATCTGCGATCAGGTCCTTGATCTGATAGCGCTTGTTCCCCTTCCTGACCGCTGCCACCATGCAGGCGCAATTCAACGGCCAGATACCGCTCTCACTGGTGTAGCTCTCGATATGGCGTTCCTCCACGTAGTAGAGCGGCCGGATCAGTTCCAACCCCTCGAAGTGGGCGGACTTCAGTTTCGGCAGCATGGTCTTGAAACTCCCCGCATAGAAAAGGTTCAGCATGGTAGTCTCGATGACATCGTTGAAGTGATGGGCCAGGGCCAGCTTATTGCATCCCAGTTCCTGCGCCTTGGCGTACAGCGCCCCGCGGCGCATCTTGGCGCACATGTAGCAGGGGTAGTCCTGGGCAATCTTCCCGGCGATTTCAAAGATCCTGGTCTCGAACAGGTGAATGGGTATGTTCAGGAAGCTGCAGTTCTCCACCAGCAACTCCCTGATGTCCTTATGGTATCCAGGGTCCATGGAGATGAACTCCACCGTGAAATTGGCCTTCCCATGGCGCTGCAACTCCTGAAACAGCTTGGCCATCAGGAGGCTGTCCTTGCCGCCCGAGACCGCCACGGCGATCTTGTCCCCGTCCCTCACCAACTGAAAATCTTTGATGGCTTTGATAAACTTTGTCCAGGCACACTTCCGGTACCTGGTGATGATGCTGCGCTCTATTTCTTGCAGCGTTCCCCTCTCGCTGCTTGGAACCAATCTCTCGCAGCCGTTGCCTGCCAGATCGCTCATGCCCTCACCCCTTACGCAACATTATAGCAAAAGACCCCGGCCTGTTGCAGCCAGGGCCTTTCTTGAATCTCAGTAGTGAGAGGCCTCGAGATTGTGTGTCTTAGTGCTGTCAGTTGGTCGTGGCCACACCCGAAGAATTCAAGCTCTACGCTGTCAAAGAGGCTCTCCTGCTCCGGAAAGGGTGGAACTGCCGCTGGTGTATATCGTCAAAGATGGAGTACATCACCGGCACCAGCACCAGGGTGACCAGGGTCGAGAGGATCAGGCCGAAGACCACCACGGTGGCCATCGGGGCCTCGCTTTCCGCTCCCTCGCCGTGCCCGATCATCAGGGGGAACATGGCCATCACGGTGACCAGGGCCGTCATCAGGATTGGCCGCAGCCGGATGGGACCGGCCCGGTAAAGCGCCTCCCGGGCCGACAGCCCTTGCTGCCGCAGTTGGTTGGCGTAATCGACCAGCACGATGGCGTTGTTCATGACGATGCCGATCAGCATGATCACGCCCATGATGGCGTTCATGCTGAGGTTCTGGTGCATCACCAGCAGGCCGAGAGCCGCCCCGACAAAGGTTGGCGGCAGGCAGAACATGATGATTAACGGGCTCGCCAGCGACTCGAACAGCCCGGCCATCACCATGTACATCAGGACAATGGAGAGCGGCATCACCAGGCCGAGAGAGGTGAAGGACTGGGCCAAATCCAGCGCCTGGCCGCCAAATGACCAGAAGTAGCCGGTGGGGAGAGTGATCGGGTTGAGTTTGGACTGGATAGCGTCCTGCACCTGGCCGACGTTGTACCCGGACATGACGTAGCACTGCACGGTGACCTCGTCCAACTGGTTGGTTCTTCTGATCGTCGCCGGGCCACCGCTTGCCGCGATGGTGGCAAGGTCGGTGATCGGCACCTGCTTTCCTGACGAGCTGACTACGGTGAGGGCGCTGAGGTTCATATAGTTCCGCGTGTAGCTCTCGGGCAGTTTCACCTGCACCGCCGTCTCCGTCGAGCCGGCGATGTAGTTGGTAGGCGCCGACTCCCCTCCGAAGTCGTCAGTCAGGGTAGTCAAGATCTGCTGGGTGGTGATCCCGTACTGCGCTTCCTTGGACCGGTCGATGTTGATGTCGTACTCCGGCAGGTTCTTGTCGGCAGAGTTTACCACATTGCGCGTTCCCGGCACCTGCTGCATCTCGCTGGCTGCCAGGTTGCCCAATTGGGTCAGCACGGTCGGGTCGCTGCCCTGGACCACCAACTGGATATCCGCGCCACCGCGGCCGACGGTCGCCACCTGGGTGGCGCTAGTGGTGATCAGTGCCCCCGGAATCCTTGCCGTCTCCTTGTTCAAAGCGTCGATAATCTGGAACACACTGCGCTTGCGCTGGGCAATCGGCTTCAGGTTGACATTGATGCTGGCCGTATTGGTAGCCGCCGTGGAAGACAGGGCGTTGCCCCCGCCGCTGCCGGCCGTGCTGTAGATGCTGGCCGTCTCCGGCATCTGCTTGATCAGGTTTTCCACGCTCAGCAGGACTTGGTTGGTGGTATTCAGGTTGGTATCCTGGTCGAGGGTGATCGACACGCTGTACTGGTCCTCGTCCATCTGGGGCGACAGTTCGAACCCGATCACCGGGATCATCAGCAGGCTCACCAGCAGCATCACGACTGTGGCTGCCAGCACAACCTTCCGGTGGCCGAGCGCCCACCGCAGCAGCCGCCCATACCGTACTTTCAGCTTTTCAATATAGTTGGAAAAGACCGTCGAGGGGTTCCAGCGCCTGCCGCCTGTTTCCGCTATGGCCGGCGTGGGTATTTCATAGCGGCCAACAGCCTGGCTGTCCGGAGCGCCTTGGCGGCCCTTGCCGGCCATAAACCGGGCCGCCAGCATCGGCACCATGGTCAGCGCCCCCACCAGGGCCGCGATGTGGGAAAACACCACCGCCAGGGCCATGGGCAAGAATTCCTGGGACGCCAGTCCCGAGACAAAAACGATCGGGGCAAACACGCTGATCTGGCACAAGGCGCTGGCGAAGACCGCCGTGCCCACCTCGGACGCCCCCACTTTGGCTGCCTGGAAGGACCCGAGCCCGGCCTCGCTATGACGGGCGATGCTCTCGATCACCACCACGGCAAAGTCGACCAGCGACCCCAGGCCGAGGGCGAGACCGCCCAGGGTGATGGTGTTGATCGTCTGCCCGGCGAAGTACAGGGCGGCAAAAGTGGAGATTATGGAGATGGGCAGCACCACGGCAATCACGGCAGTGGTGCGCACCCGCCGCAGGAACAGCCAGAGGATGACCAGGGAGAACAACCCCCCCAGCAGGATGTGATCGATCACCGTATCGATGGCCTCTGTGATAAAGGTGGCCTGATTGTTGACAACGGTCAGTTTCACTCCTGCAGGGAGAGAGCGGTTGATCGCCGGCAGGAGCTTCGTGATCTCACCGGCGGTCTGGACGGTATTGCCCCCAGTAACCTGCAGTATGCTGAGGGTGACGCAGGGAATCCCATTATAGTAGGCATACTCGGTGGGATCCGCATAGGCATCCTGGACCTGGGCGACATCGGAGACCTGGATCGACTGCCCGGAAGGCAGTTCGATCGGCACCTGCAGCACATCTCCCGGAGTGAGGAACTGGCCGTTGACGTGCAGGTCGATCTGCTGGTCGCCCTTGGTGATCAGCCCGGCGTCCCCCTGCATGTTATCTGCCTGCAGGGCGTTGTCGATACCGGTGATGGAGAGGCCATAATCCTGCATCTTGTTCGGGTCGACGATCACCTGGATCTGCCGCGCTTCGCCCCCGTTCACGCCGATGGAAGCAACGCCGACGGCCCCCTGGGCGCGGGGCACCACCACATCGTTGGCCAATTCCAGCAACTGCTCGACATTGACGTTGTTTCCCGACAGGGCCATGGTCATGATCGGCGTGCTGTTGGGGTCCAACTTGATGATCTCCGGGGCACTGATAGTGGATGGCAGTTGGCCCATCACCTGGTTGACCTTGTCCCGGATGTTGGCGACGGCCACGTCCATGTTCTGGCTGTAGCCGAAGTGCAGCATCACGATGGACTCGCCGTCGCGGGAGGTGGAGTCGACCTCCTGCACGCCGTCGACGCCGCTCATCGCCTTTTCCACCGGGACGGTCACCTGCTGCTCGACCACCGATGGTGTATAGCCGCCCCAGGGCACGGCAACGACGGCGATCGGGATGTCCAGGTTGGGGTCCAGGGCGACCGGCAGCAACGGCAGGGCGATGGCGCCGATCAGGATCAGGGCCACCATGATCATGGAGATCAGTACCGGACGGTCTACCGAGACGTCAGATATTTTCATTGGGCCGCCCCCTGCTTGGCCCCGGCTGCCCCCCGCTTGGCGCCCGCTCCCTGTTGGAGCTGGTTAATCATCCCCTGCACCCCCGCCTGGCTGGCATTCTGCACCACCGCCACCCTGACGTTGTCGGAGAGCAGGTCCTGACCGGTGATGACCACCTGTTCCCCGGCCTGCAAGCCGCTGGTGACCACGGCCTGGGTGCTGGAGGTCGCCCCGATCTGGACCAGGTTCAGGTGGGCAACGCTGTTTTCCACCGTGAAAACCTCGCTACCCTGTGGCGTTTCCTCGATCGCCTGCACCGGGATGATCACCCCCGGTTGCGATTGCAGCCCGGTAAACAGGACGGAGGCGGTCATACCCGGCAGGATTGCCGGATCGGGATTCAAGAACTGAATTTGAACCGGATAGGCATGGCTGGTCGGATCCAGCGTCGGGCTGATTTCGGTAACCTGGCCCTGAAAGACTGTCGTGCCGACATCCGGCACCGTGATCTGGGCGGTTGTGCCCTGCTTGACGCCAGAGATATTCTGTTCGGATACATTCACCGTCACATAGAGGGTACTGGTCTGGGCAATGGTGAAGCAGGTCGTCGCGGTGGATATTTCCTCTCCCAATTCGATGCTTCGGGTGACCACGATGCCATCGACAGGCGAAGTGATAGTCAGCTCGTCCAACTCCTGCTTGATGATCGCCACCGCCGCCTCGTCCTTGGCCAGCGTGCCCTGCGCCGCTTGCAGCCCTGCCTGGGCAGTGCTCAGCGCAAGCTGGGTCGTGTCGAAATCGGATTGGGATAAGGCCCCGCTGTTGTACAGAGATTGATCACGCTGGTAATTGGTAGCCGCCTGGGAGCTGCTGGCCTGGTCACTCTGGATGTTTGCCTGGTCGACCTGGATCTGGGCCTGGGTTTGGGCCAGTTGCCGGTTCAAGTCAGTCGGATCCAGTTGGGCCAGAGCCTGGCCGGTCGATACGTGATCACCCATATCCACGTAGACTGCCTGCACCATCCCGTCTACTTTGGTACCCACGTTGGTCTCGATATTGGCAGTCACGGTGCCGGTCAGAGCGTTGACGCTGCTGACATCGCCAATTTGCGCCGTCGCCGTCTGGACCGGGATCGCCTGGGACACCCGCCCCGTGGTGCTTGTTTTGGATGAGCAGCCCGACAGAGAAAAGGCGATCAAGAGAGCCACGGATAAAAACGCCAGAATCAGAAAGAAACGATTTTTGGCTTGCAAGCTACTTCCCCCAGCTTCAGAATTATTGACTGCCCCGCGCTTATGTATGGGTCTATGAGAAGCAGAACCCATAAGACAATCCCCCTTCAAATTCTATTTGCATCTTGATCTGGAAACATTAAAAAAAGATAAGAAAAATGTTAATTTTTTGTCTTGCCTGTTTCCACAGATGACTGCGAACATCATCCTGATATTCGCCGCCCGGCTATATCTCCAGGCTGTTGAGGCGCCAGGTGGAAACACCTCCGGGCGCCACGGTTCTTACGAAGATCGCCGGCAACGCAGCGAGCGACGTAACGATCGAACAACTTCTGGGGGCTGCGGGTTACATCAATTTTCCGCACCTCGACATCGTCATCGGAGACGATAACAGCAGGGCGCCCTGGGATGATCCCGCTGCCAGACCACCCGCAACTGGGATCGCCACCGAGATCTATGACAACGGAGCGCCAGCAGGGTCCGAACTGTACGCTATCGGCCCCAACCCTTATTCGGGCGCCGCTGACGACTCCATGGTCGAGGAGGTGCTTTCCTTCTGCAAAGAAATGATGGAGCGGCCAATCGTGCTGGAGGCTTTCAAGCAGATAAAAGACCTGAGCGACGACAAGCTCCGCAGGGTGCTCAAGATGATGAAAATGATCGCCGAAATGGGGGACTGAAGAACCGCTGCCTAAATCTCGCCATCGATAGAAGTAGCTGTTTTTTCAGCTTGCATTTGCCTGGTGGCCCTATCGATCACGTCCAGAGTCTCGATCTCGCTGCCTGTTGATGCCCCCAGTTCCTTAAATCTGCGTGCTGCTACCAGGACCCTGCTTTCCANNGCTTTATTATAGGCATCGACTGTTCTATCCAATCCCTTACTGATGTCTGCAAAATAGCCGGTCATGGTCCGGATGCGATCATACAGACTCTTTCCCAGGTCGCTTATGGCCTGGGCGTTTTCAGCGATCTGTTCCTGGCGCCACCCATAAGCCACCGCTCTTAGCAGGGCGATCAGGGTTGTCGGAGTGGCCAGAATCACCCGCTGTTCCACGCCGCACTCGATCAGGCCGGGATCTTGCTCCAGGGCAGCGCTGAAAAAAGCCTCCCCCGGAAGAAATAAAACCACAAACTCCGGTGTATATTTGAACTGCTCCCAATATCCCTTGCTGCTCAAACGGGCCAGGTGGTTTCGCACCTGGCGGGCATGATCCTTGAGTCCGGATAATCTCAGATCGTCATCCTTCGCCTCCAGCGCCTCCAGGTATGCCTGTAAAGGCGCTTTAGAGTCGATCACGATATTTTTGTTGTTAGGCAGTTTCACCACCATATCGGGGCGCAACTGGCCATCTTCAGTATTGACGGTCTCCTGCTGAACAAAATCGCAGTATTCAACCATACCCGCCAATTCAACCACACGCCGCAACTGGATCTCTCCCCAGCGACCGCGCACTACAGGAGAGCGCAGGGCCTTCACGAGATTGGCAGTTTCTCCTTTAAGTTGCAGTTGGGCATCATTCAATGATCTTATCAATAACTTCAGACTGTCGTAGGCTGATACCCGGGCAGTCTCCATGTCATGCATTTTGGTATCAACCTTGTCCAAGGATTCCTTCAAGGGCTTCACCAGTTCGTCGATTGATTTTTGGCGCCCTTCCAAGTCGCTCTTGGCGCCCTCTTGATACCTTTCCAGGGCGGCCTTTGCCAGGTCCAAAAATGCCTGGTTGTTGCTCTTCAAAGCATCCGCTGCCAGGGCTTTGAAGGCATCTGACAGTTGGTTCTCCGCTTCTTCCATCAAGGCAAGCTTTTCTGAGGTCGCCTTTTGTTCTGCAAAAAGAGACCTGTTTTCTTGAAGAAGATCTTTTATTTGCTCATCCTTGTCATTGAGACTGCTTTCCAGGGCTCTGATCTGTTGGCCTTTAGCATCAACCCGTTCCAGCAGCATTGCCCTTTCTGCTTCTGCATCCATCCTGGCCTGGTCGCGGGCATGTTGAATTTTTCCACGAAGCGTTACCCAGGCAAGGCCTCCGCAGACAATGATTCCGATTGTAAATCCAAACAGAAAAATAATTGACGGCATGTGAACCTCCAGGTCCGCAAAGATTTAACTCCTATTCGCCCCAGTCCGGGAAGAAGACCATCCCGCCTACTCTCCAATTATTTTAACAAGGACACGCTTTTTCCTTTTGCCGTCAAATTCTCCATAAAATATCTGCTCCCATGGGCCGAAGTCAAGTTTTCCATCAGTGATGGCAACCACAGCCTCCCTTCCCATGATCGAGCGCTTGATATGGGCATCCGCATTGTCCTCATACCCATTGTGAAAATACTGATCGTGCGGGTTCTCCGGTGCGATTTTTTCTAAAAAGTTCTCGAAATCCCGGTGGAGCCCCTTCTCGTCATCGTTGATAAACACGCTTGCCGTGATATGCATGGCATTACAAAGCAGCAGGCCTTCCTGGATCCCGCTTTCTTGCAGGCATGCCTGGACTAGAGAAGTGATATTGATAAACTCCCTTCTGTGTTTAGTTTCAAACCATAACTCTTTCTTGTAGCTTTTCATGTTTCCCTCCATGTCCATATAAAAATGCAGACCGCTACGGCAGGTCTGCTCTGGTTTACAAATTGGTGGAGGCGAGGGGACACGTATTCTGCAGGTTTCCCTGCGGCGTGGACTATATCTTTGCCCGCGCGCCCACTTTGCGGGCACCCGCGGGCACCTGGCGTGTTATGGAGAGCGAAGACTTATTGCTGCTCTCCATCCAAGGCCGAGGCCTTGAGTCTCTACAGGGCTTGCACCCCTCGGTATTGCCATGCAGCTTGCGCTGTTTAGGTTTCACCGATTAAGCCAGGTTGTCACCCGGGTGTTACCACCCGGGGCGACCCAATTGATCGAACCCCTGTCCGAAAGAAAGGTCACAAAGGTTTCTCCGAGCGCAGCCGGTGTTTAGGATTCGCCCCGAACACGACGCCCTCCGGCAGGCCTCGCTGGCGCTATCTCGATAAGGTTCCCGTCAAGGCCTCCGAGAATTGGCCCTTAGGTATCCTGCTAGTCGGCGCCCTATCCCAGGCCGCAGGAGATCCCAGGTAAGACGGGCTGCCTTTAGGCAGCCAGTGCTAAGTTATTGTTGGCAGTTAATGATTTTCCACCGTATCATACGGGCAGGTGGGACCCCAGCTCGCTTCCCTTGCTCCTAAATCCCCCGTCGAAACCAGTACGCCCCCATATCTTGATCTCGTTCACCGACCGGCTTAGCGCCCGGCCCGGTCTGAACCTTCTGTATAAATTATATCACAAATGCCCGCTTCTTAAAAGTGCCTGGCAGTTATAAACATTACAACCAGATTAAGATAGTCCGTTATTCCCGGTCGCGGCCGCGCAGTTCCCGGGCGATCTCCCGGTCGGCATCGCGCTTGGCGATCTCCTCCCGCTTGTCGTACAGCTTCTTGCCCCGGGCCAGCGCCACCTCCACCTTCGCCCGGCCGCGCTTGAAATAGACCCGCAGCGGGATCAGGGTATACCCCTTCTGGGTCGTCTGCCCCAGCAGCCGCTTGATCTCCTGCCTGTGCAGCAGCAGCTTGCGCGGCCGCCTGGGGTCGTGGTTGAACCGGTTCCCCTTGTCATAGGGGCTGATGTGCATGTTGCGCACGAACACCTCGTTGCCAGACACGTCGGCGAAACTGTCTCTCAAATTAACCTTACCGGCCCGCAACGATTTTACCTCCGTCCCCACCAGGGAGATGCCAGCCTCGTAGGTCTCATCTATGAAGTAATCGTGGCGGGCCTTGCGGTTCTCCGCCACGATCTTGATCGGCTCCCGTTGGACCTCCCCCATCCTGATCCCCTCTTTACACCGGTATTCAGAATTCAGTAGTCCACCGCATCCGGGCTTACCGCCC
>PLQY01000032.1:16230-21029 GCA_003160265.1 Peptococcaceae bacterium
CCACAAGCCGGCCGTACCCCTGCGCACCCGGCTCTCCGACACGTACGCAGCAATAGAGGCGGGCGCCGATGCGGGCCGGAAGGCGGAAGCGCACCTCGATGGACGCGGTAACGGCTGCTTGCCTGATCACGGAGTAGATGGCATGGAACATCAGGTCATCGAACACGGCGCTGAGCACGCCGCCGTGCACCACCCCGGGATAGCCCTCCCAGCGGGTGTCCGGCTGGAACTCGGCCCTGGCCTCTCCGCCACCGGAGACGATATTCAACTGCAGACCCGCCTCGTTCCTGCTACCGCAGACAAAGCAGTGATCGAAGCTCCGCACTTCTATCGATTTCCCCTCCCGCCCAACCACCAGCCGCTAACCACCAAACTCTTCTATCTTGGCCACCAACTCGAAATCGATCTGCCGGTCCTCCAGGCTCGCCCGCACTAGTTGCACCCGCAGCTTGTCGCCGATCTTGAAGGCCTTCCTGGTGTGTTCACCGGTCAGGGTGTAGCTCTTATCATCAAACAGGTAGTAGTCGTCGGCCATGGAGGAGACGTGCACCAGGCCCTCGATGCCGTTGGGCAAGGCAATGAACATCCCGAAGTTGGTCACGCTGGAGACAAAGCCGTCGAAGATCTCCCCCATGAACTGCCGGATATACTCCACCTTCTTGAGGTCCACCGTCTCCCGCTCCGCCTCTTCAGCCACCAGTTCCCGCTTGGAGCTCTGCTGGGCATTGTCCGACATCTGCTGCTCCAGGACTTCCAGGCGCTCGGCGGCGAGTGACCGGTGGGTGATGATCTCCCACAGCATCCGGTGCACGATCAGGTCCGGGTAGCGGCGGATCGGTGAGGTGAAGTGGGTGTAGAGTTGCACCGCCAGCCCGAAGTGCCCCAATGGCGCCGGGGCGTAGCGGGCGTGCTGCAGGGAGCGCAGCATCACCGTGTGCACCACCAACTGCTCCGGCTTGCCCTCCACCTGCTGCAGGACATCCTGGAAAAACCTGGGGTGCACCCCGCCAGACACTGGAATATGGTAGCCAAAGCCATGCAGGAACTCGTTCAGGGCGGCGAGCTTCTCCTGTTTCGGCTCCTCGTGCACGCGATACAGCAGCGGGACATCGAGGTTAAAGAGATGTTTGGCCACGGTCTCATTGGCCAGCAGCATAAACTCCTCGATGATCTGGTTGGCGATCGACTGTTCCCTGAGGCAGACATCCTCCGGCCGGCCACTCTCGTCCAGATACACCTTGCATTCGGGAAAATCGAAGTCCAGCGCTCCGCGTCGATGCCGCTGCTGACACAGGATCAGGCAGAGGCCCCGCATCTGCTCGAAGGTTTCCACGAAGTCGGCGTAACGCTGGCAGAGCATCTCATCATGATCGTCCAGAATGCGCCGCACATTATTATAGGTCATCCGCTCGTCGACGCGGATCACCGCCGGGCCGATCTCGTAGCGGACCACGTGCCCTTCTTTGTTGATCTCCATGAACACCGAGAGCGCCAACCGGTCAACCCCGGCATTGAGGCTGCAGATCCCGTTGGAAAGCCGCCCCGGCAGCATGGGTATGACCCGGTCCACCAAGTAGACGCTGGTGCCCCGCTGAAACGCCTCCTGGTCCAGTTCGCTGCCTTCTCTGACATAAAAGGCGACGTCGGCGATGTGCACTCCCAGCCGGTAGTTGCCATTGTCAAGCGTCTCCAGTGAGACCGCGTCGTCCAGGTCCTTGGCGTCATCCCCGTCAATGGTTACCATCGGTACTTCCCGCAGGTCCCAGCGCCCATCCTCGTCATCGACCGCGATCTCCAAGGGAGTGGCATCGGCCTCCCGCAGCACCCGCGGCGGGAACTCCTCGGGCAGGCCATACTTCTTGATAATAGACAGGATGTCCACGCCGGGTTCCCCAGACGCCCCGAATACCTCCACGATCTTGCCCTCCGGGTTGCGCCGGGCCTCCGGCCAGCGGGTGATCTCCACCACCACCTTGTCGCCGTTGTGGGCGCCCTTCTGATGGTTCTTGGGCACAAAGATATCCCAGCACAGCTTCTTCTCGTCCGGCACCACAAAGCCGATCTGGCCGCCGGCAAATTCGAACCTCCCTACCACGCGTCCGTTTGCCCGCTCCAGGATGCGGATCACCTCACCCTCGGAGCGCTTGCCATTAGAGCCGAAACCTAAAGGCCGGACTACCACCCTGTCGCCGTGCATGGCGCCGCCCAAGTTCTCCTTGGAGACGTAGATGTCATCTCCCTTGTCGTCGGGAACGAGAAAGGCAAAGCCCCTGGGGTGTCCCTGCAGCACCCCCACTGCCAGGTTCATCTTCGCGGAGACACCATACCGATTTTTGCGGGTCCGGACTACTTTCCCTTCCCGTTCCAGGTCTTTCAAAACCAGTAGCAGCCCTTCCGGTTCCGACTGGCCGAGTTGCCGCGACAGTTCCTCTACCTCCAGCGGGCGGTCCACCGCCTGTAACAGTTGCAATACCTGGTCCCGACCCGTCGACTGCCTCTTGTCAGGCACTTGCTCCCGCTTCTGCCGTACTCTCCGCTGTCTGAGTTTTGACGCATTGTTTTTCAGCACGGCATCAGTTGGGACAGCGCCCGCTCCCGTTCTCGCCCTATCCCGGTCGGCGGTGGCCTTAGTCCCTGCCTTACTCCCAGGCCTGGCGCCAGCCCCTCCGGCGTCTGCCATTGCTGCCGTCCCGCGCCCGCTAGCGGGCACCCGCCTGGCACTGGGTCTGGCTCCAGAGCCCCGTTTGCTCTTGTAGCCGGTTTTTACCTCCCCGGCCCCGGCGTCGATCTTGGACGCGGCACCGGCTTTCGCTTCCGGACCGGACCGGACGGCGCCGCGCCCGCTTGGATGGTCACCCGAAGCAACGATACCGTGCCCAGCGGATGCCCCATCCGCTCCGGACACCCGGCGGGCATGGGCGCCGCCGGTGGCGGACACTGCCCGTGAGCCTTTACCCGTTTTGTAGCCGGTTTTTTCACCGGCACCGGCAATTTTGGTGTTTCCGTACTTCCTTGTTGGTGGTCTGTCCTGTGGCATATCTCACCTGTCCTATAACTTCGTTTGAATGTCCCCACCTCTATAGGTGGCTGGTTCTACCCCATCTTATCATGCCCATCTTCCGTGAACTACCCCCGCATCAGTTCAAACTCAGAAGTCCCGGCTTCTGAGTTTGAGAGCCTGAAACATCCCGATCTCCCGGCATCCGGTAGGCCTTTACTTCCAATTAGAACTATTGTTCTAATTGTATCACACAGCATTTGAAATTACTAGTAATTTGTGATTGAAAGGTTCAACTGGGTCTTCTGCCGGAAACCATTCAACAAGCCTGAAGGCAAACTTATATTCGCTTGACTAACTCACAACCGAAGTCCAAAGTGTGCGGTCATCAAACCATCAATGCTGCAATCTTCTTTTTCCCGTCTCTTAATGTGAAAACGGCTTAAATCTTGTAAATCTTGCCATTTGGTTGACAATATTAGAATATTTTGCTACCCTTTATAATGTGCTCTGTAATGCATTCCGCTTTGCCCTGTTCTGCTCTGGGAGTTTTTCAGAGGGGGTACGTTTTGGCATGAAGGGAGTGAAAGCCTGCAAAACCCCTTCGAACTGCAAAAAGATAATCCGGCCGGACAGCAAATAAGTAAAGCCAAGAACTTGTTGAATACAATTCAAGCTCTCTTCAAAATTACTTTTAAAGAAAAGGCGGTTTTTATGATGAAAAAGTTAGTGCTTGGAGGACTATGCAGCTTACCCCTGGTGTTGCTCTCGCCAATGATGGCCTTTGCCAGCGAGGCAAATTTGCAGATTCCTAACCTTAGTCAGGATCAGAATCATTTGCTTCTCATCGGTATCGTCGTCTGCCTCCTGGGCATGTTGTTCGGTCTCTACCAGTTCACCAAGGTCAGGAAACTGCCGGCCCATCAATCGATGCTGGATGTGGCGAACACCATCTATGAGACCTGCAAGACCTACCTCATCCAACAGGGCAAATTCCTGCTGATCCTGTTTGCCTTTATCGCTGTCTGCATCGCTTTCTATTTCGGCTTCCTTCAGCAAACATCCATTGGCGGTGTATTGCTGATCCTGGGCTGGACAGTGCTGGGCATTCTCGGATCGTACAGCGTCGCCTGGTATGGCATCCGCATGAACACGCTGGCCAACAGCCGGACCGCATTTTGCGCCCTCGAGGCAAAACCCCTCAAGCTCTTGAATATCCCCCTCGATGCCGGCATGAGCATCGGAGTGCTCCTGGTCTGCGTCGAGTTGATCATGATGTTGATCATCCTGCTGTTTGTACCCAGGGGCCTGGCCGGAGCAAGTTTTATCGGCTTTGCCATCGGCGAGTCCCTTGGCGCCAGCGCCTTGCGTATCGCCGGCGGCATCTTCACCANNTCACCAAGATCGCCGATATCGGTTCCGATCTGATGAAAATCTACTTTGGCATTAAAGAGGATGACCCGCGCAACCCGGGTGTGATCGCCGACTGCACGGGAGATAATGCCGGCGACAGCGTGGGGCCGACCGCAGATGGCTTCGAAACCTATGGTGTTACCGGTGTGGCGCTGATCTCTTTCATCGTCCTGGCTGCGGGTATGCTTCCGGGAATGTCCGACACTTTGAAAATTTCCCTGCAAACCACCCTGCTGACCTGGATCTTCGTCCTGCGCGTGCTCATGGTCATCACCTCGGTAGCCTCATTCTACATCAACAGGGCCTTCAGCCAGGTAATGTACGCCAACAAGGATGATTTCGATTTTGAACAGCCTCTCAGCAGCCTGGTGTGGATCACCTCCATCCT
>PLQY01000118.1 GCA_003160265.1 Peptococcaceae bacterium
CGCCCCCGCCGTGACCGGCGTCAGCCTGGACTCCAGCGATACCTCTGACTGCACCTACGACCTCACCCTGGCCACACCCATCGCCAACGGCCAGTCGGTGGCAATGAGCTATGCATCCTCGGGTGGCGTGCAGTCTGCGGATGGAGGCATACTGGCTTCCTTCACCGCTCAGAGCGTCACCAACAACGTGACTCAGACAGCGACCCCGACCATCACCAGCCCGGTCTACGCCAACGACACCAAGGTGACGGTCACGACAGTGCCTGATGCCACCGTCACCCTTTATGACAACGGCACTCAGGTAGGAGAAACGGAGAAAGCGAACACGTGGGGTAGTTGGACTGGTTGTAAGTTCACCGACCTGAGCCTGAACGCTATCGAAAGCCTCACCGCCACCGCCCAGGTGCCAGGAGAGACGGTCAGCAACGCCTCGACCGCAGTGACAGTGGGGGCCACCCAGCATTTGACGGCAACCCCGACCATCACCACTCCGGTCTACGCCAACGACACTAGCGTGAGCGGCACGGCAACACCAGGTGCCAGAATCGTGCTCTTTGACAACGGATCGTACGTGGGGTGGGCGCTGGCAGACGCAGAAACCGAGTGGACGATCAGCGTCTCGACTCTGGCCGTGAACGATTCCCTCACCGCCACCGCCAAGGTGGCAGGAGAGACGGTCAGCGCAGCTTCGACCGCAGTGGTAGATGTCTATATCCCGGACACCAACCTGCTAAAAGCAATAAATGATGCTCTGGGCAATTCTGAGGATGAGGACGCTCCTATTACCCTCAGTGACATGCAAAATCTAACATTATTAGATGCATCCGGGTACGGCATTTCCGACCTGACCGGACTGCAGTATGCCACCAATCTGGCCACTCTTGACCTCAGCGACAACCAGATCACCGACATCAGCGCCCTGTCCGGCCTGACCAGCCTGCAAACCCTTGACCTCAGCTANNAAACCCTTGACCTCAGCTATAACGGCATAGCCGACATTGGCGACCTGTCCGGCCTGAACCTGACGACCCTTTACCTTGGTTCTGACTGTATCACCGGCATCAGCGATGTGTCCCTGCCCGAACTGACGTACCTTGACCTTGACAATAATGGTATCGATAGCATCAGCGGCTGGAGCTGGTCCAACCTACCCGTCTTGCAAACCCTTGACCTCAGCAGCAACTGCATAAACGACATCGGTGGTCTGACCAAGGCCAACCTGCCCAAACTAACGGTGCTGAATGTGAGCAACAACTACCTTGATCTCGATCCAACGATCATGTCAGAGATCTATGCGCTTGAGGGAAATGGCGTCCACGTCACGTTCTCTCCGCAGAACGAAGGTTGAAATTGAGAAGAACATCTCAAGGAGGCAAAAGAGATGGCGCAGGGTAAAAAATGGTTGATTGTCGCTATTGTCGGTCTGGTGATGGTGGTCGTAGCCGTCGGCATCGCCGCGGCCGGCGGGCAGGGGTCGCTGGGCAATGCCTCCCCTACAGTCGGGCAGCAAGTCTATGACACATCAGTAGGGCAGCAGGTCTATGGCGTTCCCCCGGGGCAAGCTGCGACCGTTGAGCAACAGGTCTATGGAGCGGTCTATGGAACTGTCTATGGTGCCGAGAACCAGGACCAGATCTTCCTGGCTAACCTGGCAGCCGCCCTGGGCATTGATAGCACCACGCTGGACAGTGACCTCCAGACGGCGGAGACCCAGGCGGTGGCCCAGGCGCTGCAGAAGGGCCGCATCTCTCAGAAGAGGGCTGAGCAGTTTCAGTCCCAGATCGGCCAGGGGAGGTCCTTGTTCGGCCTGATCGACCCGCGCCAGTTGGCAAAGGCGCTGGGAGTCAAGCCGGCTGCCTTGGAAAGCGCCCTGGAGACCGCCGCCGGGCAGACCGTAGACCAGGAGATCCAGGATGGCGCGATCACCAGCCAGCAGGCCGGTCGGCTCCGTTCCCAGATCACGATGGGAATGCCGGTCTTCGGGTTCAGGCTGCGGCCTCAAGTGTCGGTAGCGGTTAACGGCTACATGCTGGTGTCACCGCTGGCCAAGGCCCTGAAAATGAAGCCTGCGGATCTGATCACCGCCCTGCGCAGTGGCCAGAGCGTCGCCGCCCTGGTGGCAGGCCAGGGGATGACGGTGGCTGCGGTGCAGAGCGACCTGCTGTCTCTCCTCAACAGCCAGCGCAATAACGGCGCCGTGAGCAGCCAGACAGCCAAAGCCGGCCAATCCCAGTTCTATGACCAACTGCAGCAGAGCATCAGTTCCGGCGCTTGGATCGGACAGTTGCAACAACTGCAACTGCCCGGGCATCCGAAGGCGGGGGTCAAAAAGAGCCGCCCACTGTGAAGATCGGGGCAAATATAAAGGGAGCATGGGCGAGCACAGAACATGAACCAGGATCAGAACCCGGGAGAGAGCAAGGATATGAGTAAGAACGAGGGCCTGAACGATCGCGGGGTTGTGAGCGCCGCCCGGGGAGTAAAAGCGGCCCGGAGGGGTAGGGAATACCTGCTTCCCGGCCAGCGCTGGCTACTGGTGCTGGCCACCTTCCTGGTGATCGAACTGCTGGTGTTGGGCGGCGTTTTCGAGGGCGCGGAACTGATTCTTTACGATGCCTGGTTTCACCTGTCGGGGGTGCACAGCCCCGGGAGCCAGGTGGTGGTCCTGGCCATGGACGACCCCTCCATCCAGAAACTGGGGCCGTTGCCCTGGCCGCGCTCGGTGATGGCCGAGTTGCTGGATAAGCTCGATGAGGCCCGGGTGGTCGGGTTTGACATAATGTTTGATCTGCCCAGCAAGCCCCAGGAGGACCAGGCCCTGGCCGCGGCTATTGCCAGGCAGGGCCGGGTAGTATTGGCCAGCCGTTTCTATTTCGAGAAGGCGGCGAATGGGAAGACCGTCGAAGTATTAGCAGAGCCGCTGCCGGAGTTTATGAAAGGGACCGTCGACTTGGGCTTTATCAACATGCCCACCGATATCGACAATGTGGTGCGGCACGTGACTCTGGTGGACGTGAACATGTTCCGGGCGCCATTCCCGGCGCTGGGGCTGGCGGTTGGCCTGGCGGCCACCGACGTGCCTCCCGGCGCCCTCAAGCTGGAGCACGGGCGGCTCTTGGCCGGCAGCCGGGCGATCCCGGTCGACCGGTTGAACATGGCTCTGACCGGCTTCTGGGGCCCCCAGGGAACCTTCAAGACCTACAGTTGCATCGATGTGCTGGACGGCAAGGTGCCGGCGGCAGCCCTGAGCGGCAAGATCGTGCTTATCGGGCCCGAATCGCCGGTCTATGACGACTATTACAACACACCCTACACATCCTCCAACCTGGTCCTGGCCGGCGCCCTGCCCACACCCGGGGTGGAGATCCATGCGTCGGTGGTGCAGTCATTCCTTGACGGCACCTGGTACCGGCGCCTCCCGGCAGTGCCCAACCTGGCCATCCTATTCCTGGTCGGGTTGCTCACGGCCCTGGTTTTGAACCGCCGCAGCCCCTGGCAGGGCCTGCTCCTGCTGTTGGGCATGGCAGTTGTGGTGTCCGGCAGCGCTTTCTTGCTTTGGAACTTCGACCGGCTGTGGATCAACCTGGCCGCCCCCCTCGCCCTGATCATCCTGGACTACGGCTCCATCACCGCCGCCGACTTCCTGCAGTCGGAATTGGAACGACGGCGCACCAGGGCGATGTTCAGCCGCTATGTCTCTCCGGCGGTGGTGGACGAGATCATGAAGGACCCCACCAGGGTGGCCCTGGGGGGCGAGCGCATGATGGTCACCGTCATGTTCACCGACATCCGCGGCTTCACCGCCTACAGCGAGAAAAAGCAGCCGGAAGTGGTGGTGCAGCGGCTCAACCAGTATCTAACCGCCACCACCAAGCTGATCCTGGAGGCGGAAGGCACCCTGGACAAGTACCTGGGAGACGGGCTGATGGCCGTCTTCGGGGCGCCGATCCCTCTTAAGGACCATGTCCAGCGGGCAATCAGGGTGGCAGAGGACATCGAGGAGGCAGTCCGCAAGTTGAACGAATACTGGGTGGCGGCGGGCGAGATCCCGCTGCAGGTCGGCGTCGGCATCAATTCCGGCCCGGCATTGATGGGGAACGTGGGCAGCCCGGAGCGGATGGAATACACCGCCATCGGGGAGGATGTCAATCTTGCATCCCGCGTGGAGGGCCTGACCAAGAATTTTGGCACCCTGGTCTGCATCAGCGAGCGGTCGGTGCAGCTCCTGAGCGAGGAAGAGCGCCAGTCCCTCGGCCTGCGGTACGTGGGGCAGGCGGAGGTCAAGGGGTTTACCGAGCCGGTGGGCGTGTATACGGTTGGCGATTACCGGCTGGACAAGTAATAAGATCCGATCCCTATTGATGCCCTGATCCAGCGGAACGGGCTGGGGTTTCCGTGGCTGCAGCCGGGGCTTGCGGCGCCTCCCGGTTGGCGCAAAAAATATAGGATCTAGGTTAACCAACAGCAGGTTTATCCGGACCAGACGAGATTGAAGTTTCCATTCTATTCAAGAAACCTCAGCCATGTTAAAATAAAATCAGCCCACTATGAGGTAAGCATTCTAGTTCCGCAGTTATAGATAGCCTTCCCCATACCTCTGTTAACGAGCGCCTCTTGCCTTCAACAGAGGGTGGTTGTGTCAGCATTGCCTAATCTTGATCTACAAGGATGCGTGACGGCGATGGATAGCCCCGTTCAGAACAGCACCCAGATCTTCAACGGCCTGGTTCAAAAAGTCTTTGGCTTGATCGATACGGGCGATCTGGCCAGCGTGCAGTCGGATGCCTGCGGCTTGCTCCGTCAGGCCTTCGATGCGGTCGAAGTCAGCCTGTCGCCGGCTGCTGCCCTGCAGGAAGGCGCAAGGAGCAGTGTGGTCCATGAGGATGCGGATCTGCTGCTCAGTTTAAAGAAGGATCAACAACTGTTCGGGCGGTGCCTGGTCAGGGCGCCGAAGGTGCTGTTTACCGATGCCCAGTTGGAGTTGCTGGCGACTGTGCTCTCCAACCTGTTCGATTGCGTCAGCAAGTATTCCAAGATCAGCAAGCAGGTCAACGAATTGAACACCTATCTCACCGTCAGCGCCAACATCCAGAAAAACCTCAATCTGAACGAACAACTGCAGTGGGTGATCAACCGGTGCATCGAGACCGTCAGCGCCGCCGCCGCCTCCGTGCTGCTGCTGACGCAGGATGAACAGAACCTGGACTTCTTTGCCGTCGAGGGCGAGAAGAGCAATGTGCTATCCAGGTTGATCATGCCGGCTGGCAAGGGGATCGCCGGCTTTGTGCTCCAGGAGCAAAAGCCGGTGATCATCAACGACTGCAAGAGCAGCCCCTACTTCTACGGCCAGGTGGACAGCAGCACCGGATTCACCACCAGGAACATGATCGCCGCCCCGTTGAATGCCGATCGGCAACTGATCGGAGTCATCGAGGTGCTGAATAAAAATGGCGGCCAGGACTTCACCAAGAGCGACGCCGATCTGGTGCTGCACATCGCCAACGAGGTCTCGTTCGCCGTGCGCAACGCCCGCATCTTCGAGTATGTGGTCTCCACCTATTGCAAGATCCTGCAGGGGCAGTCCAACTGCGACGGCTGCAAGCGCCCGCTGAGCAACTGGACTCCCTGCCCGCTCTGCGACTATAAGTATATCGGAGAGAGCCAGTAAGACTTGTTGAACGAACAATCCAGGCCGGGTTTTCCTGGCTGATCGGCGTTGGTTGTTGTTCCGGTGCGCCCGTAGGGCTTGGCCGGCGCCCGGAATACTCCTTCAAATAGGCGGATAAGGATGGTGACGCAACGGCGATGAACAATCTGGGTCCGAATGATATTGATATTTTCAACAACCTGGTTCAAACGATTCTTGGCTTCATGGACCTGGAGGATCTATCCGCCATCCAAGAGAGCGCCTGCCGCCTGCTCAAGCAGGCCTTCGATGCTGACGAGATCGGCCTGTCGCTGCTGGACTCTCCCCAGGCAGGCGCAACTGCCGCCATCAGCAGAGAGGGATCGACAC